>DLQD01000108.1:2238-3266 GCA_002480015.1 Opitutia bacterium UBA7441 | reverse complement strand
CAACTCAACCCAGGGAGCCTGATCCTTCTCAGCAGCCAACCAACGGGAGCTGTCGCTGACCTCGCCATCATTTACCTTTTCCGAAAGGTAAGAATCCTGATGACTACTGGCAGTCACGACGGCCTTCTCAGCCAGATTCACATCATTGGCAATCAACATACTCGACAACATTGAAGTCGCGACAACACACACACTTATTCTATTACGTGTTCTTTTCATAAATTTCTTCGCATTTTGTTTCCCGCATTCCGTCTGTCACGCTTAAGGAAGCAGCGAGCGCAACAGGGCGGGAGATTTGGTGGTAATTCCGCCCACGTCTACCTGTTAGATTGGAAATTGAATTGCTGGATCCACTGTCTGAAACGCTGTGGCCAGTCAGCAGCTTTAGGGGATGGGAAATTAAAGGCCATGTGACCGCCACGCTCATAAATCTCCAGTTGCACTGGAACGTGTGCTTCGCGAAACGCCTTAGCGATCTGTTCCGCTTTTTGGGTCGGTGCGGTGCGATCATCTCGGGTACTGAAGATTAAAGCGGGAGGCAGTTGTGGGTGGATGTTAATGATTGCCTCTGTATCGCGGATAATCCCCGGCACAGGCTGATCTTTGCTGAAGCTATTGTGCCCCGAATGAATCATGAGTCT
Organism: Opitutia bacterium UBA7441; assembly: GCA_002480015.1. Classification (GTDB taxonomy): domain Bacteria; phylum Verrucomicrobiota; class Verrucomicrobiia; order Opitutales; family Coraliomargaritaceae; genus Thalassobacterium. The sequence continues at coordinate 2,625 of DLQD01000108.1, read as the reverse complement.
CCAAACGCCAACACTGTGGTCGTCTCTGCAGACAGCACGGAACAGGCAACTGCGCATTGAATCATTATACAGATTGTCAGGAACTTGATCATATACTGGTGAGCATGAAGATTTGTGAAAATACAGGTTCTTAAAATGGGAGCAAGATGCTCCCTCTACTCTCCATGATATGCGATACACAAAGTAGTGGGAGCATCCTGCTCCCGTTTGTTCATTTTATAGATGCTGTTGAAAGAGGGATAGATCCCACGCATCTTTCCACTGAATTTGCAGGCCGCTCTCGTTGAACGTGACCGGCAACCAGACATAGCGCCCGTCAATCGCGTCCTCAGGACGCCAGATATCGAACATGGCGATGTAGGCGCCCTCTTTTCCCTGAACCGGAAA
>DLQD01000108.1:0-2083 GCA_002480015.1 Opitutia bacterium UBA7441 | reverse complement strand
GAATCCGCCACGGCGGCACGAGCCGCATTCGGTGCCCAACCGGTGCAACCGGACGCGATCAAATAATATTGATTGCCTCGCTTACAAAGCGCTGGAGCTTCCATCCAGCGAAATGGAAAATTGCGCGTATAAATTCCGGCATGATCCAGATAGTCATCCGTCAGCAGCGAGATATGAAGCGTCGAATTATGCTCGGAGGAATAGAGGTGATAGGCTTTGCCGTCATCATCCACGAACAGATTCATGTCACGCGCCATCTGGCCGCCTTCAACATGCGAACCGAGAATATTGAACTGCGCGTGCTTCGGAGTCGGGCCGCCGCTAAATTGCTCCTTTTCCGCCCGGGTCCGCGCAATCGAAGCCGGGTCTTTCTGTTCCGGTGTCACATTTTGAGGCCACACTCCAGCGTTCGGACGAATGCTGCGGATGTAGGTATACGGGCCGCAGGGTTTGTCAGCAACCGCGATACCTGAGCGCGCCGCATGATACCCCTGCCCTTTGAGCTCCAGATGGAACCACATGACAAACTTGTTGGTGTTGGCATTATAAATCACTTTAGGTCGCTCAATGATGCAGCCCCTTACAATGTCGCTGCTCGGGTCATCGGATACCTTCAGGGCAATGCCCTCGTCTTTCCAGTTGGTTAGATCCTTCGACGAATAAACGTGCACGCCGACCTGCGCCCGATTCCCCGCTCCCCCGGCAACCTTATGTTCGCCGAACCAATAGTAAGTGCCGTCATGATGCATCACACCGCCGCCGTGCGCATTGATGTGAACGCCCTGATCGTCCGGCCAAATTTTGCCAGGCTTGAAAGTGGTGTCAGCTCCCTCCTTCGAACCGGAGATCTCCAAAGACGCCCCCCCGTCGATCCGCTCACCGCCCCCGTCCTGTTGTTGGCGGTGATCGGCCACCGTCGCGATGCGAGCCTGATTATCTTCCGGAGCTGCAAACGCATGCAATGCTCCGAGTAAACCGATGAATAGTATGTATCGCTTCATTGTCTTTGGTATCTAAGTCGATGCGCGGCAGTTGAAGTCATATCCATGGCAGCGGAGATTGAAATGAGGTTAAGGAGTGAGGCATGTAGCGCCTGGCTCATCATTTTGGATGATGGGATGATTCCTACAGGCAAGAAAAACGCATTATAGCAAACTGCGGCCACCACACATATACGTGATTGCGCATACTATTTTAGTATATGCGACACCCGCTGCGCAGCAACGAAGGTGCGGCGCAGTGGACATCAGTGTACGGACCGTAGCTGCGTGTGTATGCCCTTTATGGGTGCTTCAGCCGCAGTTTGCGTCGGTTTAGGGGGCAGTGCCAACCGGAACGAAGCGGCTAAAGACATAGAAACCTACGGACGGAACGAAGTGTAGATGGCGAAGCAATGCCCCCTTTTGTTTCCTCAAAGGTAATGACATGCCCCTCGGCCAGATTCAGCAAATCAACCGCATGAAAGGTGACGTCCTGGTCGCTATGGTTGTGGAACACTCCTTGCAGCGTAAAAGCGCGCTGCTCTTCAAGTCGCTTTAGAGTCAGTGTATACTGAAATTGATCGTTACCGTAGGTTGCCTGGCTGACAGCTGCTGGCCCAAACGGCGTCGTGCCAGAGGTTTCAATGACCGGCTTAACGAGTGGGTGGCTCTTGGTTCCGATACGGTGCCAGTTGCCATCCAGCTTACAAACCGCCGATGAAACACCCTCGAATTTAGAGATGCCATCTGCCCCCGCATCGACAACAATCCGCTGACCGTCCTCGGAAAAACGAACCCACGCGGGTTCCGCACAAGCCACGCTCGCAGCACCGATCAGCGCAGTCGCAAACACCCATTTTGATAATCTATTCATAATCATAATCACAATTCAAATTACAGAAATGGAGCTTTTTCTAATATACGTATTTGCGTATACTTCTTATGGATTCACGCAAATCAGCGCCCAATTAAAAGAGCGCTTCGGCACCAATCAACCCGGCATTATCCGGACAGTTCGCCTGAACGAGTTCCACTTGCCCTGCTTCGGCCCACGCCAAGTCAGACACGGTTTTACGAAAACTCGCCAGCACTAAGTCCGGCGC
>DLQD01000046.1 GCA_002480015.1 Opitutia bacterium UBA7441 | reverse complement strand
GGTCGAATGAGGGTGATGCATGATGACGAGTGCGTGGTGGTCCGTGTCGTGCGGCTAGTCCTTGGGTTGTGCTAGCGTTTCGCCCGCGGTGGGTGCGCTAGAATGGCCTTTGAGTTTGGTGATGCCTGGGCCTTCCTTCTGGGGCCAGTGCGAGCCTGCTGCGCAGCTGAGGCCACTGTTTGGATAGGTGAAGGAACCTGCCATCACACGTTTGCCCACATTGCCATGAACGCGCGCATGCCAGGTGTAAGTTTGCGCTTGCAGGTGGTCGACGCTCGGCCCCTCAAAGTCTTTCGGAAACTGTGGGCGTTGCCAAGCGCTGGGCTCGGACTCTGTGGTGTATGACCACTCCGCGTCTTGGCCAATCGCTCTGACGATGAAAGTCACTGTATAGGGAGCATCGGCGAGTTTGTTACGCAGATTCAGCGTGACTGGTGCGATAGCCGTCTGCCAGCCGCGGTCGATGGGGGCGCTGCCTAGGACTTGCAGGTTTGAGAGAGCCAGGAGGCAGGCGAGGGCGGTGGTCATCGTTTGAAGGCGCATCGATGAAAGAGGCTTATTGGGTGGCATTGCGGAGAATCTCAGCGCGCAGCGAGTCGGCAGACACTTGACTGCGTAGGCCAGTCTCTTGGCCATCCGCAGCTACATAGACCCACTCGCTGGGAGTGCCGCGCGCCGAGTCTGCCTCTGTGTGCATGATGTAGCCGTCCAGTCGGTAGACGACTTCGGACGCTTGTTCGATATCGATCGCGGGTGGGCTAGGCCTTTTCGGTACGAAGAGATGTGATGTATGCATGGATGCGGTGTATTGGTTTCCTGTTCAGCCCGTAAACTGACTCTACCGAACGATCTGAATCAATTATAAAATAGCTGTTAGTCATAAAAACTTTACTATCACTATTTTCTTGCATTAACCTGTGCACATCTGTTTACGTCTTTTTAATGCGTATGAAAGACCAACCGATTATAGCCGCATGGAGTGAGCAGCAGCGCCTCTTATTTATTGAGCGATTGTTGTTTTGGCGCGGCACGATTAACCGCCGTGATCTCTGTGATTACTTTGGTATCTCCTTACCGCAGGCGACGAATGATTTAGTGGCCTACAGCACGCTCAACCCGGGAGCCAGTCAGTATGATGTGCGGCGCAAGTGCTATGTAGCGACGGCCAAGATGCAGGCGGTGCTGCGCGAGCCGAACTTTGGCGAGGCGATGGAGGTGATCGGCGGCAGCATGCGCGATGCGGCAGATCGTGGCGAGTTTGTGCTGCGCTTCAGTCGTCCGCAGCGCCGAGCGGATCAACAGATCCAGCGCAAGTTATCACTGGCGGTTTGTGAGCAGCAATGCCTCGAAGTCAGCTACTGGTCCGTCAGCAGTGGCCAGTCAGAGTCGCGCTGGATGAGCCCGCGGGCTTTTGGCTACGATGGCCTGCGCTGGCATGTGCGCGCTTATTGCCACCGCGAGGGTGAGTTTCGGGATTTTGTCATTGGGCGCTTTCAAAAAGTCCTGCGCGGCAAGGATTGTCCACATGTCGATGTGATAGATACCGATTGGTTGGCGGTCGAGACGCTGGTCTTCCGCGTCAGCGAGGGTCTGAAGCCCGCGCAGCGCACCGCACTGGAGATGGACTACGGAATGGAAGACGGCACCCTGCGCCTGCCCTGTCGCCGCGCCATGCGCATCTATGCGCTGCGCCGACTCGGTTTCGTCAAGAAGCGTTTAGTCGCCCCGATGCTCAATGAGCTCAAGCAACTCGAGTGGATCGCCACTGAGGATTGAACTAGGGCGGGCATTCGCTGCCCAGTAATCCAAGTCAGGAATGTTTCCGGGCCTAAACGTATGCGGCTTCCTTTAGGTGGCCGCCTGACCCCGTCTTTAAAATTGCGTGGCGCCATCCTTTGTGGCCTAAATTAGGGCTATACTTGCGCAGCAAATGAATCTTAGTTTATTCTCAATCTTTTGTTTATGCATCCTTTTACTCTGCCCCTTCTACTGGCCCTAATCCTGTCCCCGACCTTGCTTTCTGCGGCGGAATTGGAGGCAATTCCCAACTGCCGACTGATTGAGACCGACTGGGCTGACGGTGACAGTTTTCTCATCCGAACTCCGGATGAAAAAGAGTTGTCCATTCGCCTCTATGGGGTCGATTGCCTTGAGTGGCACGTCAGTGACGAGACAGATGCTCGACGTCTTCGTGCGCAGCGGCGCTATTTTGGGATCACCACGGTCGAGGATTCTGCCGCGGCGTCCATTCAGGTCGCCAAGGCTTTCGGTGAGCTTGCCTGGGAGGAAGTTCGCCGCGTCTTGGGGGAGCCCTTTACGGTGTATACCGCTTATGCCGATGCTCGTGGGGACAGCAACTACCGACGCATCTATGCCTTTGTGGTTTTATCGGACGGAACGCAGCTGGCTGAGCATCTTGTCCGGCAGGGCTTGGCTCGGGCCTTTGGGGTGACTCGAAGCATGCCTGATGGAAGAAGCCGAGAGGCCTTCGAAGCGCATCTCGCAGACGTTGAGTTGCTCGCCGCGAAAACGGGTGCGGGCATTTGGGCCAGAACCGATTGGGAGAGCCTTGTGAATGAGCGCATGACGCAGCGCCTGGAAGACGAGGAGCTCAGTCTGGCCACCGCCAAACCCGCCCTTAGGGAAGGCGAGACCCTCGATCCCAATTCGGCAAGCAGTGACAACCTCATGAAGCTGCCTGGTGTGGGTCCCGTCCTGGCGAAGCGGATGATTGAAGGTCGACCCTATACGTCCGTAGAGGATCTGCGCCGTGTCAGTGGAATCGGTGCAGAAACACTGGCCCAAATCCGCCCCTATCTGAACATTTCAGAGGAGTAATCAGTTCGGATAGACTCCTTGCAAGTGGTTTGGGTTAGTCGCTTGAACCAGTAGGTTTGTCGTCCGCGAGGTCGATCCCGCAGCAGGCGGCGTAGGCGGCGAGCAGGCGCTCTTGTAATTGGTTGCGTCCACCCGTTGCGACGGCAGCGTTATCGAGGTCAAAAAAAAGCTCGAGGCAGGCTTCTTCGCCGGCGGTCTGCTCGTAGGTTTCGGCGAGGCAGCCAAAAAGGATTTCCAAGTTGAGTGGTTGGGGTAATTGACTGGCGGCGAGGTAGGTGGCCAGTTCGTCGGCTACTTGATTTTTTGAGTTTGGCTGGGGTTCCCAGGCGCTTCCCTGTCCCAGATGGAGGAAGCACCATGTTAAGCTTTGATGAAGCCAGGTGTCCTCCTTCGTCGAGACTGCCTCCAGCCAATGTGCTTCCGCTGCCTGAATGGCCTTGGCATGACGTCCCGCCCAGACGCGCTTGGCTTGCTTAGTGAGGGTGACTGTCAGCCAGTAGACGACTTGAACCGAGAGCACGAGTGCCTGGACCAGGACGAGCGTGAGGGCGACGAGCAGTTGAATGAGCGCCAGCAGAGCGTGGAGGTAGAGTGCATTTTTCCCGCGGACCTGGATGCCGGCGATTTTGGCACTCGAATAGCGGGGTTTGAACCAATTGATGGTGCCGATTTCGGTCTTGGATGAGACGGACACGCCACTCTTGGATAGGTTCAGTTTTGTCGGTCCCTCGCCGTAGCGGCCGCGCAGGATGAAGCGGCCGTTTTGAAAGGCCACCTGGGTGCCTTTGGCCACTCGCGTGGAGGCGCGCAGGCCGTGCTTGCTGTTGGCGGTGAGATGGACGCCGCTGAGCTTCGTCTGTGCTCGCAGAGCGATGCCTCCCGTGCGACTGGCGCGCAGGTATTTGCCGCGGTATTCAATCCGCTTCAAGCGACCGTTTTCGTCTTTTCCTAACATATTAATTGAGAGTCTCAGAGCTGGGGGATGTGAAGGGGGCTGGCTTCTTGGGATAGTATGCATTCTCACTCTATGCGATGGTAATTTATACCGGTCTTTCGTTCACAGCATCCGTGCATCCATTCGGAGCTGGTAAAAATTAATCGCAAGGCGGGAGCAGTTCTTGATCAAAGCATCGGGGTGGGTCGAATAGGACTCAGTGAGAGATCCGCTGCGATCCACCTAAATGGTGACGAAGCACTTTTTTTTGAAAAAAAATGGCATGCCAACTGTATCCCTGTAAACTGTTATCGAATTAAAGATAAGTCATATTCGTTTCCTTCAGATTCCCCAAATACCACTTTTACAGAGGTTAACGGAACTGTCACAACTGTGTGACATTCATCCCAAAAAAACTAAGAAAGTTATTCTATCGCAGAGTGTGAATAACTTGTGCAGAACTTGGCCTTGCCAAAGGATAACTGCTGCCGATTCTCCTGTATTCCTTGGCAATGTGAATTCTGCACTTGCCCTCAGCCCCAACAACTTACCTTATTTTAACGAACTTCTCACCTAGTCTTTTTTAAGACAACTAATTCATATTCAATGACTAATGAATCTTTCGCATATAAAATTTATTTTCATTGTTAGGATGCGTCAAAATTAGTTGTCTCCCTTTTCTACCGTTTTACAGTGTCGTCCGCAGGATGTGGCAATTGCATTGCCGTCAACTGTGAATAAATAACTTTCTACCTACTTTCTGCTCCCTACATGTCATCCACGTCGACCACAGTCTCTCTCTGGCAAAGCACCAACGCCGAGCTCAAAAACCTTTTCCCTGTAGACGTTTATGAAATGTGGTTTAGTGAGCTGGTGTGTTCAGAAGAGACGGACAAGAAACTTGTGCTGACAACGAAGAGTGAGTTCAACGCTATCTGGATCGAAAACAACTACCTTGATATCATCCTTCAGCAGGTGCGCAGCTTCGCTGGTACGGCGATCGAGGTCTTGATTGAAGTTGCTGTGCCCGAGGAAAGTGAAAGGTCCTCCTCGGATGGGTCCTCCTCCAGCGACCGACTGAACGGGCGCCACGCGCTCGATCTCCGGAACGACCGTTCGGCGACTCCGTCGGCACCGACCCACCGGACCTTGATCAATCCCATCAACACCTTTGAAAATTTCGTAGTTGGTTCGGGTTGCCAACTCGCACACGCCGCTTCGATTGCGGTGGCCAATGCCCCCGGCCGTGCTTACAATCCGCTATTTGTTTTTGGAGAGACAGGGCTTGGCAAAACGCACCTCATGCATGCGGTGGCGCACCAGATGCTGGTGAACAATCCCAAGGCGCGCATCGCTTATGTCTCGACCGAGAAATTCACCAATGAATTTATCCACGCGATCCGTGAGAACAAATTGACCAAGTTCCGTCAGTATTATCGTAATGTCGACGCCCTGTTGGTCGACGACATCCATTTCCTCTCTGGGAAGGAGAGCACTCAGGAAGAGTTCTTCCACACGTTCAACGATCTTTTCGAGTCCGGTCGCCAAATTTTCCTCGCCAGCGATCGCCCGGCCAACGAGATCGAGCGTCTTGAAAACCGCTTAGTTTCTCGCTTTCAATGGGGTTTAGTGACTGATATCCAGGCACCCGATTTCGAGACCCGGGTAGCCATCCTCAGGAACAAGGCCGCGGCCATGAAGATCGAATTGGACGATGAGATCATGGACTTTCTGGCCGAGCGCGTCTCCCGCAACGTGCGGCGGATGGAAGGTGCGCTGACCCGTATTGCGGGCTATAATAATTTGATCGACCGCAAGTTGGATCTGAGTGCCGTAGAGCGTTTGCTGAGCGATTTGCTGCACGAAGAGGCTGCCAGTAAAGTGACTGTCGACCAGATCCAGCGCAAGGTCTCTGACTACTACAAGATCCGCTTCAGCGAACTGGTCGGCCGCCGTCGGACCAGTGCGATTGTTTTCCCCCGTCAGGTGGCGATGTATATCTCCCGCACCTTGACGAGTGATCCGCTTAAATCGATCGGCGATGCCTTCGGCGGTCGTGACCATGGCACTGTGATACACGCCTGTAAGCAGGTGGAGAATATGATGGAGCAAGATGGCAGCGTCAAACGCGGTGTCGATTACCTGATCAAGCAGCTCTCCAAAGAGCGGGCTTGAGGTTTGCCTTGAGTCCAAACACGAGCGCACGGTGTATGGGTGTCTGGCTATCTTGGCGTAGATAGGTGCACTCGAGGTGCCCACTCAGATCGGTGTGATAACTTGAATCGGTAGGCTCTGGCTCTCTTCTTCCAGCTCATTAGCTTGAGCGGTGCGCTTTGTTTCGGCGTCGAGGTAGAAGGCTTCCTGGGCGCTGAAGGGCGCCGAACCCTTTTTCAAGGGAGGTTTCTGGTAGGCTCCGTTGGCTCGGAGAATGCGGGCGTTTTTCGTGTCTTTGAGGTAGGTCTCCAAGAGATTCAGGACGCGTGCGCGGTGGTCCGCGTCCTCGATCGGGAAGACCGCTTCAATCCGCCGATAGAAGTTGCGGGGCATCCAGTCGGAGCTGCCGGCAAAGATGTGTGGTTGGTGACCACTGCTGTTTTCGAAGTAGAAGATACGGCTGTGTTCCAAATAGCGTCCAAGAATACTGCGCACTCGGATGTTTTCGCTGACGCCTTTGATGTTTGGCACTAAATTACAGATGCCGCGCACGATGAGGTCGATCTTAACGCCGGCTTGTGAGGCCTGGTAGAGATTGTCGATCGTTTCCTGGTCAACGAGGCTGTTCGTTTGCACGATGATGCGGGCCCTCTTGCCGGCCTTGGCGTTTCGAGTTTCCGTGCGGATATGCTTTTGCATGTTACTATGCAGAGTAAAGGGCGCGACGAGGAGTTTTTTGAAACTCGGGGTGAGTGAAAACCCGGTCAATGTGTTGAAGAGGCCGGCCACTTCGCCCGTGACATCTTCGCGACTGGTAAAGAAGCTAAGGTCCGTGTAGAGGCGGGCAGTTTTCGGGTTGTAGTTGCCAGTGCCGAGGTGGACGTAGCGACGGAGGGTGTTACCCTCGCGGCGCACGACCATGCAGGTTTTGCAGTGGGTCTTGAGTCCCACGAGGCCGTAGACGACGTGCACGCCAACATCTTCGAGTTGTCGGGCCCACTGGATGTTGTTCGCCTCGTCGAAGCGTGCTTTAATCTCGACCAGAACGGTGACTTGCTTCCCCTGACGTGAGGCCTCCATGAGTGCCTTAATGATTGGTGAGTCACCTGAAGTCCGGTAGAGCGTTTGTTTGATGGCAAACACCTGGGGATCGCGGGCAGCTTGTTGAAGGAAGTCGATGAAAGGTTGAAAGCTTTCGTAAGGGTGGTGGAGTAAGATGTCCTTCGCTGCAATGTTGTCAAAAATGCGCTCGGGCGCATCCAAGCCCTTCGGGGTAAGCGGTGTGTGGTGGGAGAACTTAAGATCCGGCCGTTCGATCAGCTCGTAGGCGCTCATCAAGCGAAAGAAGTTGAGCGGGCCGTCGATAGTGTAGACGTTCTCGGGTTGTAGCTTGATCGCTTCGAGGAACTCCTGCATCAACTCCGGATCCGCGCCCTTGGCGATTTCCAGGCGGACGGCGGCACCTTTGTGCATATTCATAAGCTCCTCCTCGATCTTACGGAGGAGGTTTTCGACTTCTTCCTCGTCAAAATAAAGATCGCTGTTTCGGGTAATGCGGAAAGGGACGGCCGAAGTGACATGGTAGCCGGGGAAGAGGCGCTTGATAAAGCGTTGGACGATGTCGCTCAGAAAGATGTAGACGTCGGGCTTACCCCGGCGAGCCGCACCTACTTTGATGATGCGCGGGAGTACGCGCGGGATGGGAATAATTGCCATGAGGCGCTCGATGATTCGGGTCTCCGGGTCGTCGATCGACGCCAGTATGTAGAGCGCTTTGTTCGTTAGCTGCGGGAAGGGGTGCGCCGGGTCGATGGCGAGCGGGGTTAAGACAGGGAAGATCTGCTCTTCAAAATAAGTCTCCACCCACTTTTTCTCGTTACGGGTGAGTTCGTCATACCCGCAGAAGAAAACGTCCGACTTTTTCAGCTCCGGCACGATTTGCTCATCCCAGCAATCGTATTGGTCGGCGATCAGACGCTTACAGATACTCTGGATACGTCGCAACTGTTCCTTCGGGCCGAGACCATCAGGGCCGCGTTCGATCACGCCGGACTTCACCTGTTGAAGGAGGCCAGCCACACGTATTTCAAAGAATTCATCCAAGTTGGAGCTAACGAAGGCGAGAAACTTCATACGCTCCAAGAGCGGATAATCCGGCGACTCGGCTTGTTCCAGCACGCGGCGATTAAAGGCCAGCCAGCTCAACTCGCGGTTGAAATATGGGAATCGGGGAGTGTTGTTTAAGGTGCTTTGGCTCATGATCGGAGTGTTTTTTGTAAATTGTGTCGATTCAGTCCGTTAAGCAAGCCAGAGCCCGCGTCACTGTCCACATTTCTACTCGAGAAGGCGTTTTTAGGAAATCTTGCAGAATTTAAATTTACAGCATTTCATTATAAATACTGCCGAATCACAAAAATTATGGAAAATACGAAGCCTCCCTCACGCCGCCAATTTCTTAAACTTTCCGGCCTCGCAGGTGCGGCTTCACTTCTACCCGCCTCTAAGTCCGTGGCCGCTTCTTCGGCTCAGGCTGCGGGTCCTGCAAAAAACCTAATTTTCCTAATGGTCGACGGGCTGTGTAATGGAACCGTTGGTCTGGCGCACCACTGGAAACTTCGTCACGAGCAGACGCCGCTCAATTGGATCCAGCTCTTCGAGCGAGTTGACTTCAAGCGTGCGTATCAGGAGACCGCTTCGGCGAGCTCACCCGTCACAGATTCCGCCGCAGCCGCCAGCTCTTGGGGGAGTGGACAACGCGTCAATAATGGTTCGATTAACGTGAATGCCTCCGGTCAATCGCTCAAGCCGATTCTCAGCTATGCCAAAGAGGCTGGCAAAGCAACGGGGCTGGTCACGACTTGCCGCATCACGCATGCGACACCGGCTGGCTTTGCGGCCAATGTCACCGACCGTGAAATGGAAGACCAAATCGCCCTACAATATCTGGAGCGTGAGGTCGATGTCCTCCTCGGTGGTGGTGCGCGTAATTTTAAGCAAAAACAAGATGACGGCAGTGTGATCGACTATCTACCGCGCTTTAAG
>DLQD01000104.1:3052-10667 GCA_002480015.1 Opitutia bacterium UBA7441 | reverse complement strand
TTTCACCGAGTATCGCGTCGAAAACCTGATGCTGCAGCATAGGACGCTCCGCATCGGCATCCCAAAGTGTGCGATCAATCAATAGGCGCGCCTCGTCGTAAGCGAAAGCGTGGCTAAGCAAATCAGTGCCTGCTGGCAAATCCTTCTGAGGGAAGAGCAGGTAGGGCAGAATTGTAATGCCAATGAAGGCACCCAAGAGTAACCAAAGGATGACGCGCATAGTTGGTCAGCATGCAGCGCGATATGGAGATGGCAAGCGTGAGCCGCCGCGGACACCAACCTCTCAGGCTTGCCGGCTACTCACCTACCTTGACTGACTTGAGATTCCAGATGTGCTTAGCGTATTCCGAGATCGTACGGTCGGAAGAGAATTTGCCGACGCGCGCGGTGTTCATAATTGCCATCTTAGCCCAACGCTTTTTGTCGCTAAAGGCTTTGTCCACATCTTCCTGGGCACGCACATAGTCGGCGTAATCCGCGAGACAGAGGAATGGGTCGCCCCCTTCTAGCCAACTGCTGCAGAGGGGCGCAAAAGCGTCGTGCTCGCCGGGCGTGAAGTAGTCAGAACGCAGCCAGTCGATAACCGCCTTGAGTTCCCAATTGCTATTATAGTAATCGTATGGATTATAGCCCTTGGCACGAATGGCCTCCACTTCGTCGACGGTATTGCCAAAGATGAAGATGTTGTCGTCGCCCACTTCCTCGCCAATTTCGACGTTTGCGCCGTCGAGTGTGCCGATCGTGAGCGCGCCATTGAGTGCGAGCTTCATGTTGCCGGTGCCGGAAGCTTCCTTACCCGCGGTCGAGATCTGCTCGGAGAGGTCGGCTGCGGGAATCATCTTCTCCGCCATAGTGATCCGGTAGTTATGCGGGAAGACAACTTTGATCTTACCAAGTATACGAGGATCGTTATTAATTTTCTCGGCGACCTTATTGATAGCGCGGATAATATTCTTCGCGAGCGCGTAACCAGGGGCAGCCTTGGCTCCGAAGATGAAGACGCGAGGGTTCATCTCATAGTTTGGATCATTCAGCACACGGCGATAGAGCGTAAGGATATGCAGCAAGTTGAGGTGCTGACGCTTGTATTCGTGCAGTCGCTTGATCTGCACATCAAAGAGCGCATCGGGGCTGATCACGGTGCCAGAATCGGCGAGCACGAAGTCGGCGAAGGCCTGTTTATTCGCACGTTTGATGCTCATAAAACGTTTTTGGAATGTAGCATCATCGGCCAGCTTGGCGATCGCGTGGAGACGATCTAAATCCCTTGGCCAACCCTCACCCACTTGCTCGGTTATCAAATCGCTGAGGCCGGAATTACAAGCCAATAGCCAGCGGCGCGGCGTAATGCCGTTCGTCATATTGATCAGCTTATCAGGATAGAGCTCATGAAAGGTGGCAAAAAGATGCTTCTTCAGGAGATCGGTATGGAGCGCGGCCACGCCATTGACCTTGGTCGAACCGACGACGGAGAGATAAGCCATGCGCACCATCTTTGGGTGGCCTTCTTCAATGATCGAAAGTTCAGACTTCTTCGCGTCGTTACCCGGCCACTTGGCCTCAACCTCGTCCTGGAGGAAGCGGGCGTTAATCTCGTAAATAATCTCAAGATGACGCGGCAGCACTTTCTCAAAGAGAGGCACGCTCCACTTCTCAAGCGCTTCAGGGAGCAAGGTGTGGTTGGTATAGTTGCAGCAACTGCGAGTGATCTTCCAAGCAGCCTCCCAGTCGAGGTCATACTCGTCGATTAAAAGACGCATCAGCTCGGGAATCGCAATGGCCGGGTGTGTATCGTTGAGCTGGAGGGCATTGTAATCGGCAAAATCCGCCCATTCAGTATGGTTGGCGTGGTAACGGCGGATGATGTCCTTGAGCGAACAGCTAACGAAAAAATACTGCTGAACGAGGCGAAGCTCCTTGCCGTTCTCAGTTGAGTCATTGGGATACAACACTTTGGAAATCGTCTCGCCCATGGCTTTTTCTCGCACCGCTTCGACGTAGCCACCCTCGTTAAAAATATCGAGGTCGAACTCCTGGGTGGACTTGGAGTCCCAAAGACGGAGAAAGTTAACTGTTTCACCGCCGTAGCCGATGATGCCAATATCGTAGGGCACGCCTTCGATGATCTTCTGATCGACCCACTTCGGTTTGAAGACGCCTTTGCTATCCATCTGGTGCTCGACGCGGCCGTAGAGCTCTACTTTTTGGGCGAAGTTTGGGCGCATGACCTCCCAAGGGCAGCCTTTTTCCATCCAGACGTCGGGATGCTCGATTTGGTAACCGTCTACAAACTCTTGGCGGAAGAGGCCGAACTCGTAGTGGATACCGTAACCGATGGCCGGCAAGTCTAGGGTGGCGAGCGAATCCAGGAAGCAGGCGGCGAGACGGCCGAGACCGCCATTGCCTAGCCCCATGTCGGCCTCCTCGTCGGCAACGTCCGTAAAGTCCTGCCCGAGTTCCTCGAGTGCGTCGCGCGTCTGCTTAAAAAGACCGGCGTTATGCAGATTGTTAACGAGTAAACGCCCCATCAAATATTCGAGACTCAGATAATAGGCCCGACGCACCTTCTTCTCATGGTGGACGGCCTGCGTCTTCATAAAACGGTCGAGCAGACGGTCGCGCACGGCATAGCAAGTCGCGGTCCACCACTCATCCTTAGTCGCGCTTTCCTGGTGACGCGCGAGCGTAAAACGGAGATGGTTCAGAATCGAAGTTTTCAGCGATTCTTTGGTATTCTCGACCTCAAAACGGTACCCATTCGTCGCTCCCTTGGTGGCGGCTGCTTTTTTGGCAGAGGATTTTTTAGGCTTTGGAGCAGTAGTTGTCATGTGACGTGGTTGATTGTAGGAAAATATCTCAGGTTAGTCGCACCCAGAAAGAGAATTTAATAAACTCTTTCGCTTCTGGATGGAAGCGAGAAAGCAGAAAAGAGGCCGTTTCTAGCCAAATATGCGCTTCACTTAAAAAAAATGAGAGCCGCCTGCGGTTGTACCGTTTAGCCCGAAGAGGGCTCACTGAGGAAGCAGGGAAGTAGGGCGGCATCCTTCATGCCGTGGATAATCTTCTTATCAGCGGGACAAAGCGTGGCGAGAACACCCTGGAGCTTGGCGACCTTGGCCGACTCGTTGACGAAATAATAGGGGCATAGCCGCATACGGCCCTCCATTGAATACAGGCTACCATCGTCCTGATAGACAGAATGACGCAAGCGCTTGGGTTTTTCATAGGTCTGCAAAATGTGGAGTGAGGTATCCGCCATTGTGATGGCCTGCTGGATCGCACTCTCCCACTCGGCACGCGACGAATCACTGCCCAGCGTCACGCTGCGGGCACCCCAGGCGCTTTCGTGGAAACCGCTAATCTTAATAATCAAATTACGCTCTTTCTGACTCGCTTCGATCAATTGCGACCAGTCCGTCATCGGTTTCCCACCGACTAAGGGGGCATCGAGCACAGCGTTGGGCGGCAGTTCAACCGGATCCATGACCCAAGTCTGCGGAATAACTTTGGCCAAGGTTTTGTAGGACTGTCTGGAGAGATTCTCTTTCCAGTAATCTTCTAAAATGTGGTGGTGGAAGAGGGCCAGGTTGAGTTTCTCCTCCTGAAAAGGCCGCATCGGCGGGGTCAGTCGGATGTGGGCGGCTTCACGGGCTTTGAGCAAAAACTCAGCGATCGATACGTTGGCCAAATCAAACAACTCCCAAAAGCGGTAGATCACATCGACTTTTTGTGGATCCCCATCAATGCCCACGCAGATATCATCGCCCAAGGGCATGACGTCGTCGGGATGAAAAACGTGAACCCGACGCCCCTGTTGGCGGAGTTGCGAAGCGAGCCATTCCATCTCGGGCCGATAAGTCGCCGCCTCGTCGCTGACGAGGATCGCGATATAGGGTGCGGTTACATGGGGCACCCGGCCGGATAAAACATCGTAAAACGCCGCCACCATGTCCTGCTCACCTGCCCCGATCAGGGCCTCACCGTGCACTGGCGCGTAGAGCTGGTTCAAAAAAGCGGTCAGCCCAATGCCCCCGGGCACCGAGTCGATCTCTGTCATGGCGAAGCCATCTTCCGTCACTAAGAGGTCGGGGCGAATGACCATCGGCATCGCACCGCGTAAGGCTCGGGCGCGTGCGTGCCGGATGAGTGCCTCGGGCTTGCCGCGGTTCAGATAGGCCGCGACCCATGGCGCTGTCAGCGAGCGATTACGTAAAAGGTTTTTTCCTTCTGCCGAGCGCAGGTAGAGCGTCTCCTGCGCCTTATAGAATTCATAGC
Organism: Opitutia bacterium UBA7441; assembly: GCA_002480015.1. GTDB lineage: Bacteria > Verrucomicrobiota > Verrucomicrobiia > Opitutales > Coraliomargaritaceae > Thalassobacterium. The sequence goes on along the minus strand of DLQD01000104.1, from coordinate 6,392 downwards.
AGGCCTGCCCGATCTGCTCGATCTGCTTAACCTGCGCAGACGTCAGCGGAAAGGCCTCGGGCGAGTAGCGCCAGGTCTTATTCTCAAACAAGCTCTGGTCTGAAAACGCTTCAAGCACTTGCGGGTAACTTAAGCCTGAGGAATTCATACGCATTTACTCATCGCCAAATTCACGATCAGCGGCGGCTTTACGGGAAGTGGGGCCGCCAGCGCGGAGCCATGCGTGGATAAAGGGGTCAAGAGCTCCATCCATCACGGCCTGCACGTTGCCCGTTTCCACTCCCGTACGGAGGTCTTTGACCATCTGGTAAGGCTGGAAAACATAGGAACGGATTTGATTACCCCAGGCAATCTCCCCCTTCTCCCCATAGAATTTCTCCATCTCGCTGCGCTTCTCGTCCTCCAGTTTTTCGTAGAGTCGTGACTTGAGCGTTTTCATGGCGGTGGCCTTGTTCTTAATTTGCGAACGTTCGTTTTGGCAAGTCACCACGATACCGCTCGGAATGTGCGTCAAGCGCACGGCCGACTCGGTCCGGTTGACATGTTGCCCACCCTTACCGCTGGCTCGATACACATCCGTACGGATATCGGCCTCATCGATCTCAATATCAATATCCTCGTCAATTTCCGCAATTACATCGACTGAAGAAAAGGACGTATGCCGCCGGGCGTTGGAGTCAAACGGACTGATACGAACGAGGCGGTGCACGCCGCGCTCGGCCTTACAGTAGCCGAAAGCGTTGGGCCCCTCCACGCGTATGGTGGCCGAGCTGATGCCGGCTTCTTCACCCGGCTGAATATCGAGTACCTCCGTTTTAAAACCGGCATGCTCCGCCCAACGACTGTACATGCGCAGAAGCATGTCTGCCCAGTCGCAGCTCTCTGTGCCCCCAGCTCCCGAATTGATAGTCAAGAACGCGTTACAGGCGTCATGCGGCCCACTAAGAAAGGAAGCTAACTCCAGTTGGTCGAGCTTCGGCTGCAGACGCTTGAGCGTATCGATAAGTTCCTGCTGGTAGCTCTCCACATCTGGGTCGCCGTTCATTTCGTCGACCAGTTCCAGCATAGCCTGCATATCTCCGATGTCCGCATTGAAGGCACGCGCCGGATTGACCGTGTTCTTCAACCGATTAACCTCGGCGATCACTTTCTGAGCGGCGGCCTGATCATCCCAGAAACTCGCCTCTGACATCTGCGCTTCCAGATCCTGGATGCGTGCCTGCTTGGTATCCCCGTCAAAGATACCTCCAGATATGGCCGGCGCGGCGTGTGATCTCTTCAATTTGCGAACGAACTTCAGGTGTCATCAGATTCATAGCCCTGAGTGCAACAAAGCCCGCCGAATATTAAAGATTAAAATGTTTACCTCCTGCCTCTTCTCGAAAAAGTAGCCAGCACGCCTCAATCAACGGCCTAAAATACGGCATACAGCATGAATATTTCCCTCTTCGACTACCACCTCCCAGCCGAGCTCATCGCCCAAGAGCCCGCCGCGGTGCGCGACGCCTCCCGCCTAATGGTGGTCAACCGGGCCACGCGCGAAGTGACCCACGCATATTTTTCGCAGATCGGGCAGTATCTGCCCGCCAAGCCTCGCTTTTTTCGCAACAACGCCGCAGTGCTCAAGGCGCGCATCTTCGGTCAACGTCCCACCGGCGGCAAGGTCGAGTGCCTTCTGCTACAACCCGCCGAAGACGCCCAAACCTGGTGGTGCCTACTCAAGCCGGGCAAAAAAACCTTCAGCGCCGGCAGCTTTGGGCTGCCGGGAGACTACCAAGCCGAAGTCCTCGAAATGGGCAATAATGGCAACTACCGCGTCCGCTTTCAACCCGAACGCGACGAATCGATAACCGACCTTTCCGAGCGCCTCGGCATCCTTCCTCTACCCCCCTACATCGAACGGACGGCCCAGGATCCCCGCCGCAGTCAGGACAACGAGCGCTACCAAACCGTCTATGCCGACTACGATCAGCGCATCGCAGTAGCCGCCCCTACCGCCGGCCTCCATTTCACGCCTGAACTCATCGCAGAGCTTGAAGGGGCCGGAGCCCGCTTCCATGACCTCACTCTCCAAGTCGGCATCGGCACCTTTCATCCGATCCAGGTCGAGAATATCAAAGACCACAACATCCACCGCGAGTGGTACGAGATCCCCGCATCCGCCTTTGCCGAGTTACAAAACCCCGACGCGGGCGCACGCATCGCCGTCGGCACTACCTCTGTGCGCTCGATCGAAGATGCCATGCGGCGTGTCCGGCAAAACGCTGAAATCTGCCTAAGGCCTTCCGGTTCGGTCCAAGCCGAGGCCGACATTTACATTTACCCTCCGGCCGAATTCGCCGCCGTCGATGCGATGATCACCAATTTTCACCTGCCCAAATCGACTTTGCTCTGCCTCGTCTCCGCATTCCTGACCCCCGGCTCCGAAGCGGGCATTGATTGGCTAAAGGAACTGTACGCTGAGGCCATTGATCATCAGTATCGCTTTTACAGCTATGGCGATGCCATGCTTATTTTGTGAAAAACAACCACTTGTCGCGATGTCGTGCTAACAACGTCGAACGACTCGATCCTGCTCGACCTTGCCGGTGCAAGCCCACTACGGATTGCAGAGCACACGCATTTTAATTTTCACTCGGGAATAAACATCGCTGCCTCCACTCACATGAATGACTCAGACAATTTGAACTTCGAAGACATCGTGAGTGCCTATTACCAACCGCTCTACCGTTTCGGCTACAGCTTGGCCAAAAACGAGCATGAGGCGGGCGACTTAACCCAGCAGACTTTTTTCATCTATGCGAAAAAAGGGGGAAGCGTGCGCGACAAATCCAAGGTCAAATCCTGGCTCTTTACCACACTCTACCGTGAGTTTCTCCGGCGCCGGCGCAAGGACAACCGGATGGATCATTATGAGCCGGACATGCTCGAAGCGGCGGGCGGCACGGTCGAGCCCCATATCCGCCGCCATTTGGACGCCAATCTCGCGCTCGAAGCCCTCGCCGAGGTCGACAAGGTCTACCGCCAGCCACTCGCTCTTTTTTATATGAAAGACCTCTCCTATAAAGAGATCGCTGAAACACTTGACGTGCCCATCGGCACTATCATGTCACGCCTCTCTCGAGGTAAGGCCCAGCTTCGCGACATATTTAAACGCAAGGAATCCGAAACCGCCTAAAACTACCGAGGAACCTGCCACTATGCAACGCGAAGAAGCCAAACAACTCCTCGAACTCTGCCGCCCAGAACAAGAGAACGACCGCCAAGACCCCGCCCTGGCTGATGCTTTTGCCCTGCTCGCAACCGACAGCGAACTCCGCGCTTGGTTTGACGAGCAGCA
>DLQD01000104.1:0-2945 GCA_002480015.1 Opitutia bacterium UBA7441 | reverse complement strand
CCGAAATTCTCGCTGGCATCCGCCTGCATCAAGCACAGTCCATCCAAAAGCTAGGGCCCGCCGAGACCGCAGGTGAAGCGCCCGGAGGTGAGGCCTCTTCCTTCGCTGGCACTCCCCGCGCGCAGGCCTGGTGGCTCAAGCCCTGGGCCGGAATCGCCGCGCTTTTCGCTGTTATAATGGCGATTCTCAATCTGCCCCATGACGAGTCAAGCGCCCCCGACTCTCCAGCATTAGCCGGCCTGCCGCCTGTCATCCAATTCCTCTCGCAAGAGATCGACTCACTCGCATTGAGAGGCTTCGATAAGCGCGACGACCAAGCCGAAAATTTAAGAGCCTTCCTCGCCAGCACGCAGGCCCCCTCACCTGCGACGATCCCTAGGTGCCTGAGCACCATGCCGACAATCGGATGCATCACCTTTCTGTATGAGGGTGCACAACTCAGCATGATTTGCTTTAATAACGGAAAAGTGTATCATCTCATTACGTCTGACTCGGTCACCTTTCCTGCCGCCCTGCCCACGCAGCCAGAAATCTTCCAAACCACTGACAAAGCTTTCCGCGTCTGGGTAGAGGGCGATCAAGTTAAAATTCTCACCGTACACGGCACCAAAGAAGACATCCCGGAATTTATATAACGGCGCCATGATAAAAGCAGCTATCCTCCTCATCCCTCTATTCCGTGTTTGAGGAGGGCTTTATGCCCCCTGAGGCACCGCACTGCTCTTTCGTTGGAATGTCAGCGAAGTAAGCGACGTCCACTCGAAAGGGCAGTCAGGTCCCAAGGCTTTCGTCTCGACAAAAAAAGGACTGCTCTGTATCCTACTCACATCATGAGGTCATTTGTTCCTTTACTCTTCATATTGATCATTGGACTGTCCGGTTGCGTGTCACCCACCACCGTCGATTACGACCGCAGTGTCGCGGCCCAATTTGCCAATTGGCAGTGTTACACCATCGATAGCCGCGAGGCGCGCGCCAGTTACCAGGATGTGGTGCTCAGCCCGATCGTGGATCGGCGGATTGAGCAGGCCATCAACCAAGCTCTACAGGCCAAAGGTATGCGTGAAGATTGCCCGGAAGCCGACTTCCGAGTTACCTTCAACACCCTCACCACAACCAAAACCGAGATCAATGACCTCGGGGTCGGGCCCACTCCCTTCCGCCGCCATCCCTATTATGGATACGCCGGCTACAGTATGATCGACATAGATCAATACGAGCAAGGCACCTTCATAATTGATCTTATCGACAACCGGAGCAAAGAGCTCGTCTGGCGCGGCGCCTACACCCAACGCCTCGGCTGGAGCGCCCCCGGCGACGAAGAGGTGCAGGAAATTGTTAATGACATACTAGCGAATTTCCCGCCCAAGCAGTCGATCTCGAAATAGGCTACGACCCGCGCGCACCCAAGGTGGAAGCTAGCAGGCTTGAGTTCACGGCGCAGAATCCGGACGACTGCGACTTCATCGAGGCCCGTGCGCTCTTCGATTTTTCACTGAAGATTGCCGCTTTACGCAACGGGTTTAAGCAACGAGACTCACACTTTTATTTAACTCAACCACTGAAGCCATGGGGCGCAATTCTATACACAAAATCAAACGTCCGCCTCGCCACTCGAAGGGGCCGACCATTATCTATCTGGAAAACGAGGACGACCTCTTCGACTTGATCGAACGGACGGAAAACCCGCTCCTGCTCGTGCTTGAAGGTGTACAGGATCCCCATAATCTAGGGGCATGCCTCCGTACGGCCTCGGGCGCAGGAGTGACTGCAGTGCTAGCGCCCGTCAAGGGCGCTTGCGGCATCACGCCGACTGTGCGTGACATCTCCTGTGGCGGGGCAGATGATGTCCCCTTCCTCAGGATCAAAAATATTGGGATGATGCTGCGCAAGTTCCACGACACAGGAATTAAAATCGTGGGTACCTCGGATCGCGGCAATGATATGCTCTACGACGTCGATTTGACGGGGCCGACCGCCTTCGTGCTCGGCAGCGAGGGCTGGGGTCTCCGAAAGGTGACAGGCGACCTCTGCGACCACCTAGTCAGTATCCCGATGCACGGCACGGTGGACTGCTTAAACGTATCCGTCTCAGCGGGCGTTTGCCTCTATGAGTCAGTGCGGCAGCGGATGTAAGCGAGTGGATGGGTAACGACTGGAACGTTTTTGTTTATGGCACCCTCAAGCCGGGGGGGCATTACTGGCCAGAGTTTTGCGAGGGCAAGCTGGCAAGTGAGCCGGTGGCGGCCAAGGTTAGGGGGCAGCTCCATGATCTGCATCTGGGCTACCCGGGCTTGCTCCTGAAAGGGGATGCGTGGGTAGTAGGCTATGTGCTGGAGTTTGCCACCGAAGCGGACTTTCTGCGCCTCGACTATCTGGAAGGCTACGTGCCTGGGCGGACGGAGGCCGAGAATGAGTACACGCGCCTGCGAGTGGACTGCTTTGCGCCAGAGGGCGACGCGCTCGGCGAAGTTTGGGTTTATGAGATGACCGCGGCGACGATGGAGCGGCATGGTGGAACCCTGATCGAGAATGGCGATTGGCCTGTTTAAGTGGGCCGGTCTTGTTCAAGCCGCCGTTCGACTACGGGGTGTGACGACCCACCATAATAATACGGTCATACAGCATCACTGCCGGACGGTTATCTTGGCGAGATGACCCACCCCAGCAAAAAGCCCCGCTCTACCGAGCGGGGCTTGTAAAACTGACTTTTACGGTAGTGGGGTGATTCTATCGCCCCAGCTTTCGATTCGCCTACCTGCACGGGCGGGTCGGAGGATAGAATCCATCCGACTACAGCTTACTCGAAGCTGTGAGCGCCGAGTTTGCGGTCGATCTTCTCCATCTTGAGTTGGATGAGAGCGGGCACGCCATTATCGTAGGGCACTTGCACTTCGCCCTGAATGAGGGGGAGTGCGTATTTGTAGAAGTTGTAGTTCATGCTG
>DLQD01000027.1 GCA_002480015.1 Opitutia bacterium UBA7441 | reverse complement strand
GGCGCGAAAGCGGCCAAGGCCGGGCTCTCGCGTGACGATTTCGAGTATCTGTTGAACGGGTGAGTTGTTATGGTGATTTCGGAAATGCGTGAATTTTCAGTTGATATTCAGTAAAAAATACATAGTAGTAGTGGGTATGGCTCGCTTAACATTAGATTTATCACCTGAGATTAATGAACGTTTGGAGGCCATTGCGCGTTCGAATGGAATTACCAAATCTGAAGCGATGAGACGTGCGTTTGCACTACTTGCTGTCGCTGATACCGAAAAGAAAAAGGGCTTGTCCCTTGGTATTGTGAAGGAAACCGAGGATCATAAACTCGAAGCTATTGGAAGGGTTGTTGGGCTGTAATGGGGCAGCAAAGTGACACAGATGTGAGTATTGATGACTCCTTTTCGGCTGGTGCAAGCGTTACCATTGATGAAGATAAGCGATTAGACTTCGCTAAGAAGATTTTGGCTGTAATGGGGTTGGTTTGTATCGCGACATTTGTTGCTTACGCCCTTTTTCCTGACAACACGGCTCTAAATGCAATTTTTGAGTTTATTAAAATCGGTGCGCTCCCGTTGATCACTTTGGTGATTTCTTTTTATTTCCCGAGTAGCAATAATTAACCGGAATTTGACTAGCTCCGCGATGCCAGCACCTCGGCGAAGGGCACTTCCGCGCAGCGCCCGAAGAGGAGGTTGCCGCGCAGCCCACGCACGGCGGACACCGCCGGCGAGCTGAGCCCGCAGAGGAAGCGGGCTTGCTGGCGGGGGCGTCCGAGTGCCGTGGGGTTCGATTCCACGAGGGCCTCGAATCCCGACAGGTCGCCTGCGTCTATGTCGGCGCGTTTCCTCGCGGGCAGTTCGCCGGGAGCTTCCCCTTGGCAGATACTGCAATGACCGCAGTCCTCGATTGTTTCGCCGAAATAGTCGAGCAGGTTGCCCGTTAAACAGCGTTCGCCCCGGGCGTAGTCGAGCATGCGGTGGATACGTTCGATTTCCATCTGTTCGTGTACCTCGAAGCTGGCGGCCATTTCTTCGGTCAACGCGTCCACGTCGGGTGCGCTTTGGAGTCTTTCAAAGCGTTGTCGGTAGCCCGCCAGTTGTAGCTCGGCGTGGCCTTTCTGTTCCATGCTTTCGAGCGCTCGGAGGATCACGCTGCGGCCTTGTCCGGTTGCCGCCTCGGCTTGCTCCATGTCGAGCGTGATCCATTTCTTCGCTTTGCTGCAGCAAGTAAAAATCTTTTTCAAAAAGGCCGCCTGGTTGTCCGGATATTGGCTAAGCAATGTCCGGCCGTCGTGCTTGGGCGCGAACCGAATGCTACCGTAGTAGTGGCCGACCGAGCGGATCACGCCCGTCAGTTCGAGGCGGGTGAGCAGAGTGCTGACGACCAGTTGGCGCATGTCGAAGCGTTTCGAGAGGTCGTAGAGTGCGATGTCGATCTCTTCACCACTGCAGAGCAATTCGTCGAGCAGACCGCGCAGGCTCATGGCGTCTGGCGTGTCACCGTAAACGAAATTTTCCAGTGTCGTGGCGTCGTCCGGGCAGGCGAATAGTTCGCAGACCGATGGGGCACCGTCGCGTCCCGCGCGGCCGATTTCCTGCATGTAGCTTTCGTAGCCCTTGGCCATGTGGTAGTGGTAGATATAGCGAATGTCTGACTTATCGATGCCCATGCCGAATGCGATGGTCGCGCAAATGATCGGCGTGCGGCCTTCCATAAAAGCCTCTTGTGTGGCGACGCGTTTTTCGGAGGCCATGCCCGCATGGTAAGCCGCCGCATTGAAGCCAGCAGCTCTCAGTTGCTCCGCCACGTCCTCCGCGTGGCGCTGGAGGCTGACATAGACGATGGTCGCCCCCGCTGGGCGTGCCTTGATGCCTTCGATCAGGAGAGCAGGACGCTCCGCGTCACGGCAGGCAGTCACACGCAGTTCAAGGTTGGCCCGATAGAAGCCAGTGTTCGTCATGTCCTGGGGAACAATGTCGAAGGCCATGGCCATGTCGGCGGCGACTTGCGGCGTGGCTGTCGCAGTCAGCGCGAGCACGCGCTCGACCTTGAGGGCGCGCGCAGCGTCGGCCAGCTTCAAGTAGTCCGGTCGAAAATTATGCCCCCAAGCCGAGATGCAGTGCGCTTCATCCACAGCGAGAAGGCTGATCGTCTGTCCGCGGATTAAATTAAGGAAACGCTCGTTACTCAAGCGTTCCGGTGCGACAAAGAGGAGTTTGACCTTACCTGCTCGGATGTCGTCAGTTACGCGGCGATAGTCGTCCTCTTCCAGACTTGAATCGAGGCGCTCCGCTTGAATGCCTTTTGCGCGCAGGCTGTCGATCTGGTCTTTCATCAGCGCGAGCAGCGGCGAGATGACCAGCGTCAGTCCGGGCAGGAGGAGTGAGGGAAGTTGGTAACAAAGACTCTTGCCTGAGCCAGTCGGGAAAATTGCCCCGGCGCTCCGTCCATCGAGCAGGCAGTCGATGACGGCCTCTTGCCCTGGGCGGAAGGCATCGAAGCCAAAACGTTCTCTCAGTAGGGTAGTCGGAACAGCCATGAACATGATTCAGCCAAGGTTAGCGGCTGCGGCAAGCCTCGATGAAAGCTTAATTGAATGATGGCTGTGAGGATGCTAGCTCCTACATTTAATTGTGCCTCCACTATCCCGCGCCTGCGTTTGCTGGCTTGACTGTCCGGCGAGTCTTGTCTGCTTACATTGACCTCTATTTCCCATGATCGATATTAAGTTACTTCGCGAGCAGCCGGACTTTGTCCGCGCTGCCATTGCCCACAAAAAATTCAAGACCGACATCGACGCGGTTTTGGAACTCGACGCCGCGCGCCGAGCCAAGATCACTCAGGCCGAGCAGGCCCGTGCCGAACAGAAGTCGGCCAACAGCGAAATGGCCACGCTCCCCAAAGGCTCGCCTGAGTTCATCGCCAAGGTGCAGGAGATGAAAGCCATCGCCGCTCAAGCCAAGGAACTCGAGGTCGCTGCCAAGGAGGCCGACGAGGCTTTTCAAGCAGCTTTCCTTTCGATTCCCAATCTGCCGGATCCGACTGTGCCCGTGGGGAAGGGGGAGGACGAGAACGTCATCGCCTCGACGTGGGGCGATACAGACGCCGATTTTCCTTACGCGCTCCCGCACTTTGACATTCCCTGGTTCGAGTCGCGCATCGACTTTGCCCGGGGCGTCAAGACGACGGGTGCCGGTTTCCCTTTCTACGTTGGCGAAATGTCGCGCCTCGTCCGCGCGTTGGTCAACTTCTTCCTCGAGGAAGCGCGTCAGAATGGCTACGAGGAAGTATTGCCCCCAATCGTGGTCAATGCTGAAAGCGCGACCGCAACGGGGCAGTTGCCCGATAAAGAAGGACAGATGTATGTCGATGATAACGAAGGCCTCTATTTGATTCCCACCGCCGAGGTGCCGGTGACCAATTTCTACCGCGACGAGATTCTTGAGGCCGACCAAATGCCGATTTACCGCTGCGCCTACACGCCTTGCTTCCGTCGCGAGGCCGGCAGTTGGGGCGCTCATGTGCGCGGGCTTAATCGCCTGCACCAATTCGATAAGGTCGAGTTGGTCAAATGGACGGACGCCGAGAGCAGCATGGAGGAACTCGAAAAGCTACGCGAGAACGTTGAGGGCACCCTGCAGAAGTTGGAGTTGCCATATCGCGTGCTTCGCATGTGCACCGGCGATATCGGCTTCCCCCACGCCAAGCAATACGACCTCGAAGTGTTCGCAGCCGGGCAGAAGCGCTGGCTCGAAGTCTCCAGTTGCTCGAATTTCACTGACTTCCAAGCCCGCCGTGCGGGTATACGTTACCGCGATCCTGAGGGCAAGCCCGTCACCGCGCACACGCTCAACGGCTCCGGCCTCGCTGTGCCCCGCGTGCTCGCCGCGATACTCGAAAACAACCTACAAGCCGACGGTCGCGTCAAGGTCCCTGACTGCCTCCAATATTGGATGCGACAAGAATTTATCGGCGAAGCCAAAGTAGATTAGCTGATTGCTGAAGCTTGCAGGCGCTATTTTAGGTGCGGGACGCGTTCTGGCAATTGTTGCGAAGCTTGTAGGCGCCATTTTAAGTGCGGGGTCAGGCGGCCACCTAAAGGAAGCCGCATACGTATGTCCGCTCCTTTAGGTGCGGGACGCGTTCCGGCAACTGTTGCGGTTTGTGCCCTCGTGGATTTAATGGCACCCGAAGCTTGCCTTTATCCGCAAACTTCAACTTTAAAAGCATATGGATTTTCTACAAGAAGCCATTGCCTCGCGTAATATCGTCGTCTGGATTATCTTTCTCGTTATCTTCATTATCTTTATCAAGGTTCTCAAGAGCGCGGGCAAAGGCATTCTATTTCTGCTGATCATTGTCGGAGTTGTCGCATTGCTAGAGAAAGTTTTCCCTGGCATGCTCGAACCCCTTGTCGATTTCGTGCGTGGTGGTTGGCTCGGCGATCAAGGGTCAGGTCGCCCTTAGTAGTCCTTCTAGTATGCACTCTAGTCGTTGCTTCTGCATAATTTTGCATTGCAGGCGAGGGCAGGGCGCGTTTGCTAGCTCCTCTTATGGCTAAGCAGGCACAAACCGCAATTTCTCCCACCCGGGTGGAGGACTATCCCGAATGGTATCAACAGGTCGTCAAGGCCGCGGATCTCGCCGAGACTTCGCCGGTGCGCGGATGTATGGTGATCAAACCGTGGGGCTATGCCATCTGGGAAAACATTCAGCGCGATCTAGACCGCCGTTTCAAAGAGACCGGCCACAAGAACGCCTACTTCCCGCTTTTCATTCCGATGAGCTTCCTGCAAAAGGAGGCCGACCATGTCGAGGGCTTTGCCAAGGAATGCGCTGTAGTCACTCACTCGCGCCTCGAGGCTGATGAAAACGGAAAGCTTCAGCCAGCCGGCCCGCTCGAAGAGCCACTCATCGTGCGCCCGACCTCGGAAACCAT
>DLQD01000090.1 GCA_002480015.1 Opitutia bacterium UBA7441 | reverse complement strand
CTACCAACTGAGCTAATGCCCCTTTACAGGAGATTTGGAAAATGGGTGGCGAATGACTCGCGTCAATAGTTTTTCATGGGAATTTTGCCTAGGCTGGGATGGTGTGTTTCATCTTGTGGGGATTCGAGAGTCTCTGAAGTCGCCACTACGGGAATCAGCTGACTGCCGGTTAAAGAGGGTGGATCACATCAAGAGCTCCAGTGAGGCCGCTGCTGTCCAGCCCCATATGATCTCCGCAAAAATAGAGCATGTCGTCCTGTAATGGGGCGGTGAAGCTGACCGTGCCTTCGGGGAATTCGAAGTCGTAGCGGTAGCAGTGGAGGGCTTGGCGTTGGATCGGGAGGGCGGCTTCGAGGCGCTCGGTCCAGCCGTTTTCGATGAATTCGATGTAGAGCGTCTCGTCGGGGCCGTAGATTTTGTCGCCGACGATGCGGTGCTGGAGGTGCTCGGCATGCACACGAATCTGGTGTTTGCGCCCAGTCACGGGCTCGATGCGGCAGAGCGTGTAGCCGTTTTGTGCGATGAGCGGGACGAAGTCGGTGACGGCGTCTTGAGAGGTGCGGTCGTAGCTGACTTCGGATTTGACGATGACGGGCCCGCCTTTGCGCCGGGCGATGGGAAGGTCGACATGTTGCGGCTCGCGAAGCTCGCCCTCGAGCAGGGCAATGTAGGCCTTTTTCACGATGCGATTCTGGATCGCCATCTGGAACTTGCGGGCCACGGAAGGGCGCTTAGCGAAGATGACAAGGCCGCTCGTTTCACGGTCGAGACGAGCCACAAGGTGTAGTTTTTCGGCTCTCGTGTAGGCGCGGACGACCCCCACTAAGCTCGACATGGGCCCGTTTTTCGAGGGGTGACAGACGAGCCAGCCCGGTTTGTTGACGATGAGTAGGTTGTCGTCTTCTTGCACGATCCAGCCGGGGAAATCGGCGGGATCGACGAGGGGGGCGTCTTCGCCGTAGGGATTGTTCATTTTTGATTGGGAAGTGGGAAGTGGAAGAATTGCTGTCGATTATTTCCGGTGCTCTTCGAGGCGCATTTTACTGAGAATGATGCCGCCGACCCGGGTGACGACGACTATGGGCAGCTTGCTGCCAAGAAAGGCGATGCAGCGGTTTTTCCAGCCGGTAACGTGGATGGACCGCCCCTTGGCGATGGCGCGGAGAGTCCGTCTGGCAACTTCGTCGGAGGTCATGTCGAGGCCTTTATTGGCCCCTCTACCCATCGGAGGTGTCTTGAAACCTGCCGCTTTAAAGAAATTCGAGCGCGTCGGACCGGGGCAGATGGCGAGGGCTCGGACTTTCGTGCCGCGGAGGTCTTCATTCAGTGCCAGTGACCAGTTGCGGACAAAGGATTTAGTGGCTCCGTAGGTGGCGAGGAAGGGCGTGGGTTGGAAGGCAGCGGTCGAGGCTATGTTGACGACAACGCCACCGCGATCGAGCATAGTAGGGAGCAATCGAGCGGTTAGATCGACGACGGCACGTATATTTAAGTCGATCATATTCAGCTGCTTATCTATGTCCAGTTCCGGCATTCGGCCGTAGTCGCCGAAGCCGCTGTTGTTGACTAGGAGCACTTCGCCTTTGGGGGCATGAGTCAGGCGTGCCTTGAGTGACTGGGCGGCTTCGCCCAAGGCCTGAGCATTGCTCAAATCGACGGGCAGATGGGTGCCGTTTTCACCTAAAAAAAAGTCCGGTTTCGACCGAGAAAGGTTGCATACATGCACCTGGGGCCTTATCTTCAAAATTGCTTTGATAATTGAGCAGCCAATTCCAGACGAACCGCCCGTAACGATGATTACGGAGAAGCGAGTAAAGTATTCTGAATACTTTATGTTAGTCGTAGGAGTTGGCATTTTTTTGCGCAATTGTATCGAAGCGGCGGAGCCAACCGGCTCTGTTAATAGGAACCGATAATAGAAAAGGAATAATACATATGAAGCAACATGACGTTATCATCTCTGGTTTGAACATGGAATTGACCGAGGCGATCAAAAATATGGTTCACGAAAAAGCAGAAAAACTCTTCGAACACGAAGATCAAATCATCCGAATGCGTGTGGAGCTCGAATATGATCCGCATCAATCTACGCATCAGAAAGAATTTATCGCCAAGGGGCAACTTGAAGTGAGAGGGAATGACCACTTCGCGTCTGCGGCAACCGAAGACCTCTACAAATCGATCGACGATCTGGTCAGCAAGCTTGACCGCATGCTTCGCCGCCGCTCCCGCTTGAAGAAGGTGAAACGGAAAGATACCCACTTGGTGGATATCCCCGCTGACATTCCCAAGGCGGTCTAGCCCCTTCGGGACTTGTTCCCGCCTCTAAGCTATCGAATCTCAGCCCGGCAGTCCTCTGCCGGGCTTTTTCGTTTTCGTAGCGCAGGCATGAGAAATTTGTTCTTTGGGAGAAAGCACTCGGATCGACTCGCCCGCAGATGACTTCCAGACGCACCTAAAGGATCGGACCTACGTATGCGGCTTCCTTTAGGTGGCCGCCTGACCCCGCACTTAAAATTGCCAGCTGCTGGTCAATCTGCGAAGCACTTTGTGCTTTGCAGTATTGTCATTATCAGTATGTCTTACCCTTATGAATCCAAATATTTACCAAGTTCTACACGTGGTCGGCATCCTGATGCTTTTTTTAGGCTATGGTGCCTTGCTGGCTCGCAGTATGGCCGCTCCAGACAATGTCTCGGTACGGAAGTTGGGCTCGATCACGAGCGGGGTAGGCTTGCTGCTGATCTTGGTTGCCGGTTTCGGTCTGATTTCCAAGCTGGGGCACAGTTTTGTCGCACCTTGGTTGATCGTAAAGATGGTCATTTGGCTGGCGCTTGGTGGACTGATTGTATTGATCAACCGTAAACCTCAGCTCGCTGTGATGCTCTGGTGGCTTCTGATCGCCCTGGGTGCTGTCGCTGCCAGCATGGTGTATATCGTCCGGTTTTAATTTGATTGCCGACTGGAATCATTTTTTTGAAACTTCTGCTTGATCTAGTGCTCGAGCTTTGTCTTTATCCCGCACTTCTTAAATGCACCTGTAGCTCAATTGGATAGAGCGCCTGACTACGAATCAGGAGGTTAGGGGTTCAAGTCCCTTCAGGTGTACCATTTTTTCCATGGAATGGTGCCCTCAAATCTCATACGCCTCAAGTGGCTTCGGATCGAGGATTTTTGTATCAGGTAGGTGCCTCTTAAGCTCCCGATAAAACCAGTCGCGGGCGTTTTGATCGCCGTGTGTCAGCACAATCGCGCGCGCCTCACTCTGCTCTGCATATTCGAGAAGTTCATCGCGGTCGGCATGACCGCTCAGATCGTATTGGTCGATGCTTGCACGGAGGGGAGCCAGGTAGTCGAGCGCGTCGAAGAAGAAGCTGGCTTCATCGCGGTTTTCCAGTAGCTGTCCGCCCGGCGAGTCAGGGTCACAGTAGCCGACGAAGCAGAGCCCGTTGTTCGGGTGGGGGAGTAGAGAGGCGGCGATTTTATAGGAGGGCGTGTGCTCCACCATCATGCCGCTGCTCACGAGGTAGATGCCCTTGCGGGGCAGGTCGCGGCCAGGGCGCATATTGAGGTCGATGGCGCGCACGTCCATCTTCTCAAGGATCTTGATGTCGAAGTCGATGAGCTGTGTCTGCTTGCGGATTTTATCGAAGTATTCGCAAATCGCCATGCCAAGGCCAGCCGCGTGGATTGGGCACTTCGGCAAGCGCCCGAAGCTGCGGGCTTCGTAGAGGATTTTGAAGAGCTCCTGCATGCGGCCGAGGGCGAAGACGGGAATGAGGCAACTGCCGCCGCGCTCGAGGATTCTGCCGATTTGGTCGATCAGACGGTCGACTTCGGAGGCGCGGGTCTTGCCGGACTCACGGCCCTTGGCGCCACGCGTTGTTTCTAAGATGAGTGTGTCGATTGCGCCCTTGGGCAGGTGGGCTCCGGGAAGGGTGCGTTGGGCGTCGAAGAGCACATCGCCGGAAAAGACGATTCGGCGATTTTGATAGATCAGCTCGACGGCGGCGGCCCCGGCCACGTGCCCTGCAGGGTGAAGGATGACTTCGATCTGCTCCTTCCCCTTCCGGTAGACCTCGCCGCGTTCAAAGCGCTGGATGGTCAGCTGTTGTGTCAATTGAGCGATATCGCGATGGAGGAAAAGCGGGTATTCGGCGATGCCGTGCTCTTCGCGTTGGCGTTTCATGACATTGATCGAATTACGCAGCATGCGTGGCGCGAGCGTGACATTGGGCGCGGTGGTGATGACGGGAGCCTTCGGATTGTGGGCAGTGACGATGGGGAGCGAGCCAAGGTGGTCGAGGTGGCAATGCGTGAGGACGATGAAGTCGAGGTCGATATTTTCGATCGGTCCGAAGTCGGGGAGGGCGTCATAGCCAAGTTTTTTCGGATTAAGTCCCGAATCGATTAGGATGTTGAAGCTGCCCAATTGTAGGAAAATGCAGTTGGCTCCGATCTCTCCATGCCGGTTAAGGTCGGTTAACTTCATGCTTTGGTAGGTGTCTGAATCTTCATCTTAAATGCTGGTAAGCGAAATGCCTGGTGCCGCCATGACTGTCAACCCCATGGAAGGAACCCCCTGCACTGCGGGTGCCATTAAATCCACGGGGGGCACCTACCGCAACAGTTGCCAGAACGCGTCCCGCAGCTAAAGGAGCGGACCTACCTATGCGGCTTCCTTTAGGTGGCCGCCTGACCCCGCACTTAAAATGGCATGGCGCCTGCCCTGCAGCGCCATCGTGAAAGTCGATCACTCGATTGAGCTCGGCTCGTAGGTCCGGAACTTTAGGGCCTTCGATGGTCAACCTTGACGGAGGAAAGGAGAGAACATCCATTTACGTGAGCCTTACGTATGAAAATTGAATCTCCAAGATCGAAAATGCGCGACAGCGTGCGCCCAATGCATCATGGTAGGCACGGAATACATGGCAAAACACCTTACAGTTGCAGAGATAACCTGGGTCGGCCTATTGCTGAATCTCTTGCTCGGCTGTGTCAAAGTCGGAGGCGGTTGGTTGCTGCAGTCCAAAGCCTTGTTGGCTGATGGAGCCCATAGCCTGCTTGATCTGCTCACGGATATTGCCGTGCTGGTCGGGCTTTCGCTGGCGAGCAAGCCGGAGGACGAGAGCCACCACTATGGGCACTATAAGTTCGCCAGTTTCGCCAAGTTCTTCGTCGGTGGCATGCTCCTGTTGTTTTCGTTCGGGCTGGTCGTGGCCGCGCTATGGGACTTCCGCTCGGGCGTGAGTGCACCCAAGGCGGGCATGGCGGTTGTGCTGGCGCTGATCTCGCTCGTTCTAAAAGAAGGGCTCTTTTGGTGGACTCGTGGAGTCGCGCGGCGTCTAAAGTCTGACCTGCTTATGGCGAATGCCTGGCATCACCGGATGGATAGTCTCTCTTCGTTCGGCGTGGCGATCGCTCTGTTTGGTGTCTGGTTGGGGGGGGAGAGTTGGGCCTTTCTGGACGATGCAGTCACACTGCTGCTGGGCGGCTATTTAATCTTTGAGTCGACAAAGATCTTTCTGCGTGCGTGCTCCGACCTGCTGGATGCTGCACCGGAGCGTGAGATTGTGGAGGACTTACTTGAGCATATTTTACCGACTCCCGGAGCGGTTGCCTACCACGATTTTCGCGTACGCCGGGTGGGCGATCTCTACGAAGTGGACCTCCACTTGCAAGTAGATCCCGGGATATCGGTTGAGGCGGGCCACGCGATCGCCCGCGCCGTCAAACAGAGAATGTGCGAAAAACATCCTGAGGTCATCAAAGTTCTCGTTCATGTGGAACCCGCGAACAGAGAGCACATTATGAACCGAGGGCTGTCCGGAACGGACGATTCTAAAAGGAAAAGCGGGGGCGAAAGAGAAATATAGCTTGTCTGTAGAGGGGTTACAGAATTGAAACGTATGCTCTGCTAACTTTTCTACCTGCCAACTTTAGCGACTGTCTTTTTTTCCTCTCATGAGCGATTTTTTGAAGCACGAATGCGGTATCGCCATGATCCGCCTCTTGAAGCCACTTTCATATTATCAGGAGAAGTATAACACGCCTCTCTATGGCTTTAATCAGCTCTTTTTGCTGATGGAAAAGCAGCATAATCGAGGTCAGGACGGAGCGGGGATCGGTTGTGTGAAGCTCAATGTTTCACCAGGGCAGCCATACATGGCCCGGGAGCGCACAATTAAATCAAACTCGTTGGCACGTATTTTCAAAGGCCAACTAAAGGCCTATCAAAAGATGGTCGATCGGGGGTTGATTCATCCGGAATTCCCTCAGACGGTGAAGGATAACTTCGAATTTGGTGGCGAAGTCCTGCTTGGGCACCTCCGCTACGGAACCTCGGGCGTATATGCTTCCAGCAGTTGCCACCCCTACGTGCGTCAGTCCAATTGGCCGACCAAGAACCTCATGCTGGCGGGCAATTTCACGATCACGAATGAAAAGGATCTCAACAACGATCTCATCAATCGTGGGCAGCACCCAATCTTCGGGACCGATACCCAGGCTGTGCTCGAAGAGATCGGCTTCCATCTGGACGAAGCGCACGATGCCATCTATCACAAGATGCGTGACCAGAATGTCGAAGGTACCCAGATCCCCAGCATCATCAGCAAAGAGCTCGATCCGGTTCGTATTTTGCAAAAGGCCGCCGCCAATTGGGACGGCGGCTACGCCATCGCTGGCCTGATCGGTAATGGCGACACCTTCGTCATGCGCGACCCGCAGGGCATCCGCCCCTGCTACTATTTTCAGAACGACGAAGTTATCGCCTTCGCCTCCGAGCGTGTCGCACTGATGACCATCTTCGACCAGCCGATCGAAAATGTCTGTGAGCTTGAACCCGGCAGCGCGACTGTGGTGAAGAGCGACGGCACTATCTATTGTGAGCGTTTCACTGAGCCGCGGCCTTTTACGCCTTGCTCTTTTGAGCGTATCTATTTCTCGCGGGGTAACGATGCCGATATCTATAAAGAGCGCAAAGCCCTCGGTGGTGCTCTCCTGGAGCAGGTGGTCAAAGCGATCTCCAACAATTTCGCGGACAGTGTTTTCAGCTTCGTGCCCAACACGGCCGAGGTGGCCTATTATGGCTTGCTTGACTCCATGCGTCTGCATCGCCGCCAGGAAGTGCGCGACCGTCTGCTCATGGCACAGAAAGAAGGCACCCTCGATGCCGCACTCATCGATGAGCTCATCATGGGTAACTGGCCTCGTGGCGAAAAAATCGCCCATAAAGACATCAAATTACGCACATTTATTTCGCAGGAATCCGGCCGTGCCAAGCTCGTCTCGCACGTTTACGATATCACTTACGGTGTCGTTTCCGAGAAAGACTGCCTCGTCTGTATTGACGACTCCATTGTCCGCGGCACCACGCTGAAAGAGTCTATCCTCAAGATCCTTAGCCGTACCAAGCCACGTAAGATCGTCGTGGCCTCCACCGCGCCGCAGATCCGCTACCCCGATTGCTACGGCATCGACATGTCGGAGTTGGGCAAGTTCATCGCTTTTAAGGCCACCGTCGAATTGATTAAAGAAGATGGTAGCGCTGATCTTATGCAAGATGTCTATCAGGACTGTCTCGCCCAAGCAAACTTGCCCGCTTGCGATATGGTCAACCATGTCAAGCGTCTCTATGACCGCTACACCAGTGAGCAAATCTCTGCCAAAATCGCCGAGCTCGTCTATCCGAAGAACGTGCCTTGGAAGGGGGAATTAGAGATCGTCTTCCTCCCCGTCGAAAAAATGCACGAGGCGATCCCCACCCATAATGGCGACTGGTATTTTACTGGCAACTACCCGACCGCCGGCGGCTATTCGACCCTCAATCGAGCCTTCATCAACTATTATGAGAATAAAGCGGGGCGTGCTTACTAGGTGTCTCCTTCGGAGACAGTGGTGAGTGGTGAGTGGGGAGTGGGGAGTGGGAAGTGGTGCGTGGGGAGTGGGGAGTGGGAAGTGGGAAGTGGG
>DLQD01000054.1 GCA_002480015.1 Opitutia bacterium UBA7441 | reverse complement strand
CGTCTGGCTCGCGGAAGAGTTCGCCGAAGATGCGGACGATGCCGTACCCTATCAGGAATTCGCCGCCGAGTTGCCCAGCAGGTTGGCTGGTGCGCCAGAAGCGCCATTGAGCGTAAGCGAAGAGTAGCGCGCCTTCGAGGACTGCGGCATAGAGCTGCGATGGGTGCCGCGGCTCCGAGGCGAAAATCTGCAGCGCTGCATTGTAGACCATGGGACTGTCGGGAAAGACCACTGCCCAGCGCATCTCGGTCACGCGCCCCCAAAGTTCGCCATTAATAAAGTTGGCAATTCGGCCGAAGCATAAGCCTAGCGGCGCGAGGGTGACGACGACATCGCCGAGCTTGAAAAAGCTATAGTGATATTTCCTAGCGAACCAAGCCAGCGCGAGCAGCACGCCGATAAAGCCGCCGTGGCTGGCCATACCGCCTTGATTTACCTTCAGGACTAACAATGGATTCTGCAAAAACGCTTCAAAATCGTACAATAGCATGTAGCCAAGGCGACCGCCGACGATCACGCCGAGTATCACTGCAGTCATTAAGGTGGCGCGGGCATCGGCATTGATGGCGAACTTGCCGCGGGCGTCATACGCGCGCAGCAGTCCCCACGCGGCTAGAAAGCCCAGTAGATAGGCGAGCCCGTAATAACGGATGCCATCGAGCCCGAGTGGATTCTCGGGGAAACGTATAAGGAAGGGGCTGAGGTCGTGCACCCAGTAGCTGCTAGTGGTGGCCATAGTTAAATTGATATAGATACTGCGCCGCTAAGGGCAAGCACCACGATTTTCTCTATCTCATTATTTTCTGGCTTTGACTTTTCCCCGTGTGCTTGAATCTTCAAATAACTTATGATCAAGCAATTCCGCGTGGCTCTCGCGATTCTTTTAGGAGCCCTTCTAGTTAATACACCCTTATCCGCGCAGTCTGATAACTTGCGCGTCTCTGTTGCCAACTTGAGTCAGGATGTGAATCTACTCGCGCAGCAGCTTAAATCACTCCGCCTTGAAATGGAGGATATGCGCCGAGAGAACGCTAAACTGCGGTCGCAAGTCACGGCGGCTGCTTCGAATCGGAACACGCAGTCGCAGATTTCCAGCCTCTCGGGCGCGATTGAATCGCTCCGCCGAGAATATCGCCAAGCTGATGAGTTGCAGAAAAAACAGATCATCAACGAAGTATCTCGCCAGATAAATGCACTGGGTAAAGAGACCCAATCAGCGATCAATTCAGTGGCAAACGCGGTGCGCAGTACGCCCAATGTAGCAGCACCAGTTCATTTCTCAGAAGACTATCCACAGACCGGAAAGCCCTATGTCGTGCGTAGCGGCGATACGCTTAGCGCGATCGCTCGTCAGCATGGCTCGACTGTGAAGCATATTCAGAATGCTAATAAAATTGTGAATCCAGCAAAGGATTTACGTGTTGGCGAAACGATTTTCATCCCCATCGATCAATAATTATGGCAAGTTCTAAAAGCAGACTCGGCCGCGGCCTCGGCGGCCTTATTTCAGGCACCACTGGTACCAGTGCAAAGCAGGCGGCACCAAAGAAAGTCGCCGCATCAGTAAGGAAAGCTACTGGCAAGCGGGCGGCACCTTCAGTGGCAGCATCAGCTGCGGTGGCCTCGCTCGGTTATCGCGAGATCCCGATTAAAAATCTAGCGGCTAATCCTTACCAGCCACGCCGCGAGATCGACCCGAAGCATGTCGAAGAGCTCGCCAAGAGTATTCAATCAGAAGGTCTGCTTCAGCCGATCGTGGTGCGCATGCAGGGGAAACAGTTTGAGCTGATTGCTGGCGAGCGGCGTTTGCGCGCGTTTGAGTATTTAAACAAAAAAACTGTGCCTGCGCGCGTAATTGAGGCCAGCGATGCGTCCTCGGCGACTCTGGCATTAATTGAGAATTTACAGCGCGAGAACCTCAATCCGATTGATGAGGCCTTGGGCTATGCGAGTCTTGTGCGTGATTTCGATTTGACCCAAGAAGCGGTGGCCGAGCGTGTCGGCAAAGGGCGTGCGTCGATTGCCAATGCGCTACGTTTGCTTTCGCTCGGCACCGAGATTCAGGGCTTTTTGAGTCGTCGTCTTATTTCGACTGGGCATGCCAAAGTGCTGCTGGGTTTGCAAAGTGAGGAGCATCGTAAGTTACTCGCGCGGCGTATTATTGAAACGGGTATGAGCGTTCGCGAGGCAGAGCAGCAAGTGCGCCGCTTAAAGGAGAGCACCGGTAGTTCTAAAAAAGCGAAGGCCAAATCGGCTGAGGCCGAGGCGACCGTCATTCGTGACTTAGAGAAGCGTATCGGCG
This sequence comes from Opitutia bacterium UBA7441, assembly GCA_002480015.1. Classification (GTDB taxonomy): domain Bacteria; phylum Verrucomicrobiota; class Verrucomicrobiia; order Opitutales; family Coraliomargaritaceae; genus Thalassobacterium. Next base: position 913 of record DLQD01000054.1, on the reverse strand, counting down.
AGCACTTTAATACCCGTTGTATGCTCAAGCACGGGGCGAAAAAAGGTAAGTTGACGATCGAATATTTTGGCAACGAAGACCTCGACCGCATTCTCGAGAAGCTGGGTATTAACGGCTAGCCGTGTACTACTTTGAGGCAGTCCGAGCCTGCCTCTGCTGGTTCGAATATCTCAAGTAGCGCCCCACTCAGAAAGAGTCGTGTCTCGATTGTGGCGGTGACGAAGCCAGGATTTAATCCGATGCATGCGACGAGCATGCGGAAGTGGCCGACTGGGCTTAGCTGCCCTTGTTTTCTTTGGGGAGTTGGATGGTGAGGGTCGTGCCTGAGGTACTGGTTGCGAACATAATATTACCGTGGTGAGCATCGACGATGGAGCGAACGATTGCGGTGCCCAGACCGGTGCCGCCACTCTTATCGAAGGTGACAAAGGGTTCAAAGAAGCGACTTTGGATTTCGTTGGGGATGCCCGGGCCGTCGTCGGAAACCGAGAGGTAGATGGTATCTCCCTTGTCGATTGCAGTGATGACGATGGTTCCTGGCTTTTCGGTTTGGTGAATCGCATCGATCGCATTGCCGACGAGATTTTGTAACACGCGTAGTAGTTTACTGGCGTCACCTGATAGAGAGACGTTGTTGGGGTTCATCTCAACGGTGACAGTTTCATCTTGAAAGAACGGTGCATTCAGTTCGCGGAAATGCTCAAATAGCTTTTCCATCGAAACATGCGCGATTTCGATCTCGCCATCGCCTCGGGCAAAAGCTGCGAGGTCATTGGCCATGTCCAACATGCGGCGGATTTGTGCTTCAATATTGGTACAAATTTTTGCAGTCGTGGGGTCGTTTTTGCCGTGGCGCTGTTGGACGATGTGTGAGCCGAGGCTGATAATAGAAAAGGGGTTTTTGAAATCGTGT
>DLQD01000098.1 GCA_002480015.1 Opitutia bacterium UBA7441 | reverse complement strand
GCGATCAAACAAGGGGGGCGAGATATGAATCTGCAGTATATTCATGGATCGGGCGATGTGCGCTCCGGCAGCTACCTATTCCGGGATACGAATGATCAAAAAATCACCGTGACCTATAAGACTATGTCTCCGGTCTACTATGAGCTGAGCATTCGTGTTGGCACATTCGGGGATGAAGCGATGTCCCAGAGCTTGAATCAAGCGATCCAGAAACATTTGTAGCCTCCTCTAGCGGAATTGGTTTTGTTCCGCCCGATAGTGGTAGTCGGCTGCTGCCAGATAGCTACACAGTTGTGCCGATTCGATGTCGTGGGTGCGGCATAGATCCTCCAGTGAGTCGGCTTGATTACGCAACTCGGTGTTGACGAGACCGACAAGAAGATGGGGGTCGATTCGCTGGAATTGACTCCAATCCATCGTGGCGCGCAGGCTTACTTTTCGATAGCCGTCTCTTCGGGGAGGCCGCGAAAGACAAGTTCATTGACCAACGCGGTGCCGCTGGTGTAGGCGGCAAAACGTGCGAGGTAGTCTTCGGATTGATTCAGAGCCTCGTCGTCGCTGGCGATCTCCGGTACGACCGTATCGGCCACATAGACGAAGATGCCGCTGTCGCCGATGGTGAGCATCGGTGAGACTTCGCCAGTCTGCATGCTCTGGGCTTGCTCTAGGGCGCTACGGTTGAGTTCGCGGGGCGCGTCTTGAGCGATAAATGTTTCGTAGGATTCGGGGCGGAGCCCTAAAGCTTCGGCGGCCTCGACGAAACTTGAGTCCTTCGCTAGTTGGGCTTCCAATTCGGTTTGGAGGCTTTCACCTTTTTCGTTGAAGAGACGACGTTTTTCATCGGCCATGTAGTCGGCGGTGACTTCAGCCTGCACGGCTTCGAAAGAGGGGATCTCCGGAGCCATACGGCCTTCGTAAATCAATACAGCATAGCCACCTTCGACTGCGTAGGCATCGGAATAGTAGCGGTTACCGCCCAGAGCGAAAGCCGATTCAAGCAGCTCGGGTGAAAGCGCCCGTTGGCGGGCACCGGCTAGAGTGTAGGGCTCGATCTTGATCAGGCTGACGCCGGATTCACTCAGTAAGGTATTGAAAGCGGCTGACTCGCCTTTGATCTGGTCGCGGTAGAGGGCGTAGGCGAAGCTCTGGGCTGCTTCGTTGGCGATGCGCGCTTCCTGCTCTTTCAGATAGCTCTGAGCGACCGCCTCACGCACATCAGCGTAGGTGACGGGGATGTCGGCTTCCGCTGCCTCGCCTTCGGCCGTAGCGGGTTTAGGGTTGGCGGCTTTGTAGTCGGCCACAAATTGCGCGCGGTTGGCAATGAAGTGTTCGCGCAGCTCACCCTCGGTGGCTTCGGACACTTGAGCTTCGTATTGATTCTGGTCAAAGAAAACGTAGCTGGCTTTGATCCGTTCAGGGATTTCGTAGCGCAGTTTGTTACTTTCGTAGTATTCGCGGATAGCGGCTGCGCCCTCAGCGATTTCCGGCGTAAAACCTGAGTAGCTCAGCTCTGCGGTCTTGAGGGTGTATTGTGTGCGGCTACGCTGCGTTTGGGCGAGGGCTTCGGATGGCAACAAGTAGCCTGGGCCCGAGAGGATCGCGCCGATTTGGTTGATGCGGTAATCTTCTTCCAGTACGAGGAGGACGAGGCCTTGCGGGGTGCGCGGGTTGGACTCAATATTGTCAACAAAACTGGTGTAGGCGTCTGCACTGAACTCACCATCTGCGCCGCGGAAGGCATTTTTCGTGGTAATAAAGTCGGCCAAGGTCGCTTGGTCAGGGGCGGGCACGCCGAGCTCATCAGCCAAGTGGAGCAGGGCGATGCGGCTGGTCAGCTGTGATTGAAACTGCTCCTCGCTGCCGATTTGCTGCCCGTTGAGGAAAGCGCTTAGTTGCACTTTCTCGATGATCACCTCGCGCTCGCGGGGGGCATTTAGGTCGATCCCGTAAAAAAGATTTTCCTGGTAACCGCTACGGTCGGTCGTGCAACCGGGTGTGTTGCCAATGGTGAAGACAAAGGCGATGATAATAAGAGCCAGCAGAGAGAGAAATATCCAGCGGCCGTGGCGAATGAGGTGATTTTGTATCCAAGAGATCATGAGAGGCGAAAAAGCGGTGGAGGTTAGATTCCCTTTTTAAACTGTCAACCTATTGCTGGCCTTCCAATAAGTCACGCAAAGTCAGGCTCGCCTTTGGGCAGTCCCTAAGGGTAAGGACTTCGTCCAGATACATGCGCAGGATGGGGTCGTTACTGGAGACAAGGTCAGTGCCTTCGTTGTTACCGTAAGTTTCGATACTCTCCTTGAAGCTGGCGAGGGTCACATTCTCAGCCGGGCAACCTGGCTGGTAGGCGTGGTCGCGCTCTTCTTCGGAGTTTTGATCTTCGATTTGGCTAAGGAAGCCGATCGCACATAGCCGCTGAATGCTGGAGTTCAAAATATGGCTGGGGATACGTAATTTCTTGAGAAGTTCACTCGTCCGGATCGGTGGAGATCCGCTTTTAAAGCGCTTCATCACGAGCATCAGCACACTGAGTGAGATCAGCTCCCGGGAGCGCTCGCTGGTTTTCTGCCAGGCATTCTCATTGGTCAGAAAGTCGGCGTTTTGCACGGCGTAGGTGACTTGGCCGCCGAGTAGAATGAGCAACCAGAAAATATACAAGCCCAGCATCAGCACCACGATGATGCCAACCGATCCGTAGAGGCTTCGAGTGTCGACCACGCGCTGCACGTAGAGAAACGAGAGCATGTTATAGAGATTAAGCAGTAGGACGACGAGGGCGCCGCCCGCGAAGGCAGGGCGCCAGTCGACCTTTGTATTTGGGATGAAGCGGAAGAAAAAGCCCAAAAGAGTCGTCAGCAGGATGAAAGCGAAGACCGGTGAGAGGAAGAGCGCCGCCGCGTTGAATAACTCGCCGAATGGCAGGCGTTCGGTGAACGCGAGGATTCTCGGCAGCGTAAAGAGCGTCAAGGACGCGGCGCCTAAGACCGCGCCCAGACTGATGAAGGTCCAATAGACAACGATGCGCTCGCCTAATTTACGGCCTTTTTCTACGCCCCAGAGAGAGTTAAAAGAGCCCTCAATGGAGCTGAGCACTTGAATGCCGATGACAAAGAGCATGAGCGAGCCAACCACCCCGACGGTGCCTGATTGCGCAGCGGAGATGAAGTTGTTGATCAACTCCGTCATTTCAGGCGCGAGTTGTGTATTGTCTCCAGCGACTGTTCCCTCGCTGCCCAGAGCGATCTGCGGCGCTGCGTAGGCGATCGCCTTGGTGATCGCGTCGACTGCCAGATTTTCGTCGCCCTGGTCGACGACAAAGCCCGATACCATAATGCCGAGGGCGATTAGCGGCCCCAAGCCAATCAAGGAATAGAAAGTCAGGGCGGCTGCCTGCACGGGGATTTTATTTCGTCTCAAGCCCTGCCAGGTCAGTGTAAGAATACGTAGCAGGTAATACGAGTGTGCGCGCATGCTGCGATGTCCGAGGTCGTCCAACTCCCAGATTTCTCTGAGCATCAGCTCACGTAGCCGCATCATATACGACTTGATTGGATTCAAAATACGCAAGATAGAAGACCTTTCTGTTGAGCTGTTTTTGCTGTGCAAAATGAGCGTGTTAGTTGGCGATTAGATTCAGTGTGATGCCATCAAAAAAACCATCGAACCGGCCGTTTAGTGCGAGGTAGGCGAGCCAGGCGTTGCCACCAATGCCGAGGACGAGGGCAAAGATCATGGTGCTCAGGCTTTGCGAAATCGTTGCGAGGAAGATGCCGATGGCGGCCGCCGCCGTCAGGCCCATCAGGAGGGGGTCGCCCAGGGCCCAGCCAACGTAGAGGCCGAAGCCTAGGGTGAGCATCGCTCGCCCGCGTGCCAGCGGGAAGACTTCCGTTACCGAAAGGATGAGCAACACGCCCAAAATCAAATCGAAGATGCCGATCAAGATCGTCGGGTAGTTGAAGAGATGGGCGATGGCGCCATCATTGATCGCAGCTCGGAGGACAGGCATGAGTGACAAAATCATGAAAAGAGCGGAGAAGATCATCATAATCCCCAAGCCTGCGGCAGATAGCTTGGCCGCGTGTTCGAAGCTTTTTTTCTGGCGGGTCCGCTTGCGCCTCTCCTCGGTCCCGCCCTCTGCGGCGAGGAGCATGGACTCAATATCCAATCCGGAAACTTCTTCTTCTTCTTCTTCTTCTCGCTTTTCTTCTTTCTGAATCCTTAGCGTAAGCTTCTCCCGTTCTGGAAAAACTTTGCTGCGCAATGCGTCATTCAGCGCGATGGGAATCCATTCTTCGCGCTCCACGTCGTAGTAGAGGGTGTTCGGGTTGATCTGGCCAGCCTCAGCAAGTGTCTCCAGCTTCGGGATGTCAAAAGGACCGCGAGACTCGTCTTGCTCGGGTATACGTATGTAATAGTGGGACATAATTCGTTTTAGATAATCGAGCTGCCTGATGTGATTAGGCCAGTCTCTTTAATGTGCAGCAAGCGCAAAGAAAGTTGCCCTAGGCGGAGGGGTGCCATTATATCCTCGGGGGAGACACAAACTGCAACAGCAGCCGGAAAGCGTTCCGCACCGAAAGGAGCGGATATACGTATGCGGATTGCTTTAGGTGTCCTTATCCCCTGTTTAAAATGGCACCTTTGGCGGAGACAGCTAATTCAAACAATAATATAAATTGTCATCTTAGATGCGGGCACACTGGGTTTTAATCAGTTGGTTTGGGCTTTTATTGGGGAAACTTCAGTTGATGTCGTGTCTGTAGAGTAACGCTTTATCTTTTTAAATAATTTTTACTCAAAAAAGCTGGAAGGGCACTGCTTTTGCTGGCTCTTTTCGTGAGTGCGCATTCTAATTCTAACCTCGGTCTATCCGCCTCTGAGTTATGGGGGGCATGATGAGCGTTGCAGGCAAACGGTTAATTGTTTGGCGTCAATGGGTCATCAAGTTCAGGTTCTGACGTCGGATCATCGTTTGCCTCCGATGGGCTTACCAGGAAGTAAAGGAGTGTTTCGGGAGCTCAGGCTTTTTACTGAACCGACGGCGAATCCTTTACTTGGCCATTCCTATGGAGCGACGCTCGCGCACGAGCGTTACAATGCGGAGATTCTGGAGAGTCGTGTCCGTCGTTTCAAGCCCGATGCGGTTTATGTCTGGAATATGGAAGGCCTATCGAAGTCGCTGCTTTTCCGCTTGCAGGACAAGGGGCTCCGGGTGGTCTACGATCTGCACTCGGATTGGTTGCTCCCTGCGAACTTCAATCGCGATCCTTGGTATCGCTGGTGGTTTGCGAATTCGAGTCAACGCTCCGAAATATACCGCACATTACTCAGTAGCGTCGGGCGAGTGCGCCGTGTTATGGAGATGTTGCCCATCGGTGCAGTGAATAGCCTAGACCTCAGTGCCAGCTATGTGGTGAGTGATTGGTTGCGTGGGCATTTGTCTAAAAACGGATTATCCGTGGCCAAAAGCTTGCCGCGGATATACCCGGCTTTGGACCTGAAGAAGCTTTCGCCCAAAAAGTCCTTCCGCAGGCGAAGACGGTTTGTTTGGGCGGGGCGATTGAATGCGTTCAAAGGTGCAGATATCGCGGTCGACGCAATCGGTATTTTAAAGGAGCGTGGGATCGATGTCTCGCTGGACCTCTTTGGGATGGGCAAACCCAGTGAGCGCAAAGCTAAGCGCCAGCGTATCGAGGCGGCTGGCTTAATGGATCGGGTAACGATGCGTGGTATCCGTTCCGGGGAAATGGCTGAGCATTACGCTCATTATGATGCATTACTTTACACCAGTCGTTGCGCTGAACCCTTTTCTATGACGGTGCTGGAAGCGATGCTTTCGAACGTGCCGTGTATCGTCGC
>DLQD01000060.1 GCA_002480015.1 Opitutia bacterium UBA7441 | reverse complement strand
AGTTGCCCTGAATTGTAACAATTCACGTATCTGTAACAGTAATGCCACAATGCTGAAACAAATGTGGCGTATTCTCGTAACGTTGTATTCACAACACACTCCAACCATACAAACAATGAAACTAAATAAACTCACACGATTCACTGCGCTCTCCGCTGCCCTCGTTGGCTCCGCGAGCTTCGCAGTCTCTAACGACGCCCTGCTCGACCTCTTGGTTCAAAAGGGTGTTTTATCTGAAACTGAAGCGACTGCCGTCGCCGCCGAGCTGAAAGAAGAGAACAAAGGGATCTCGATTTCTTCCAAAGGTAAGGAAACGGTGAAGCTCCGCTTTAATGGACGCATGCATTATCAGTATGATAATCTGAGCATGGACGATAATGGCAACGACCTAGCCTCGACCAATCACTTCTACTTCCGCCGTCTTCGCCTGGGCGCCAAAGCGACCCATGACAATGGCCTCTTTGCAGAGACCGTGGTGGATTTTGCCGAAAACGATCTGTCTATCGACAAAGCTGTTGCAGGTTACGAGTATAACGACGCGCTAGAAGTCCGTATCGGCTACCAAAAGGTGCCCTTCGGCTTTCAGGAAACGACGTCTTCATCCAAGATCAAAACAATCGAGCGTTCCGCAGCAAACCGCTTCTTCGCGGATGATATCGACTTCGCTGGCCGCCACTCCGGTTTGCACGCGAGCGGTGATCTCGGCGGTGGGTTCAGCTATGCAGCTGCTCTCGTTAACTCGGCACAAGGTGAAGGTTCTCGCCTGCTCGGCGCATCCAATGCCAGCAACGACTTAGCCTTCTTTGGTCGTGTCCAATGGGAGTCCAATGGCTTTACCGTCGGTGTTGATGGTGGTCAGCAATCGAATAACTACGTTAAGAGCCTTACTGATGGTAAAGTTGACACTGCCAAACCACCGTTCGATGTCACGGCATTCACAGGTTACATTAACTACAAGTTCGAAGGCCTCGACCTCCTCGGTGAATACTTCACCGGTGACCTCGACGATAAAGGCGATGTCGTTGGCTACGCATTGCGCGCCGCTTATAAAATTGGCAAGTTTGAGCCAGTCGTTCGTTACTCACACTTGAAGGCCGACAGCTTCGAAATCGACACGGACGAACTTATCCGCCGTGCACCGAATGGTGATACTGTTACTGGTGGCGAAAATGAAATTGATTCCTACTATGTCGGTTTAAACTACTACCACAATAAGTCGGTCAGCTTCATGGTTGGTTATGAAATTGCAGAAACTGATAGCGATACAGATGATGAAGTCGACGTCGATGGCTTCCGTGCCCGCGTTCAAGTGCTCTGGTAGTCTCGCTATCAATAAAGTGTAGTTTTTGTTTAACCAAGCCCGGAGTGCTCAGCGCACTCCGGGCTTTTCTGTTTTGTAGATTTTTAAAATACACAGGCTATTTATTGGAATTTGTATTGCATGAGACGTTGGTTTGGGTAGGTTGGAAGAATGGAAGCTAGTTATTTGAGGCGTGCGGGGTATCGGGGGCGATTGTTGGTTGAGGGGCAGCGCGGGGTCTATCATGTGATGAGCCGGACGGCGTGTGGGCAGTATCTTTTCGATGATGAGGGGAAGGCTGTTTTTCTGGAGATGCTGCGGAAGCAGGCGGGGTTTTGTGGGGTGGATGTGCTGGCTTACTGTGTGATGGGTAACCACTTCCACTTGCTGTTGGCAGTTCCAGAGGATGTGGAGATTACGGACACGGAGCTGCTGCGGCGCTACCGGTTGCTCTACTCGGAGAAGGGGTGTCCGCCCTCTTCGGCCAGTCCTACTGTGCTGGCAAAGCTTCTGGAGGCGAATGACGAGGAGGGGCAGGCTTTGCGTGGCCGTATTCTTGCACGGATGCACGACCTCTCGGTCTTTATGCGGGAGTTGAAGCAGCGTTTCGGTATCTGGTATAACCACCGATACCAAAATAAGGGAACGATTTGGGCGAAACGCTTCACGAGTGTAGTGGTGGAGTCTTCGCGGGAAGCGCTGACAACCGTGGCCGCCTACATTGATTTGAACCCGGTGCGGGCTGAGTTGGTGGACGACCCCGAGGACTACGCATTCAGCAGCTTTGGGGCTGCGATGCGTGAGAGCCGGAAGGCTCGCGCGGGCTACCAAGCAGTGTTCTGCGGTGAGGTGACGTGGAGCGCACTACTGCCAGACTATCGGGGGATTCTCTACGGCAAAGGTATGATGAGTAAGGGATCCATAGGTAAAGACCAAGGTCGTATCGCTCCGGAGCGAGCGGATCGAGTCTTGTCGAAGGAGGGTAAGCTGCCGCTATCGGATGTGCTACGTGCTCGGGTGCGCTATTTCACGGCAGGTACTGCGATCGGTTCGGATGCGTTTCTATTGAGTGTCGGTGGACAATGGAGTGAACGCCACGGCTTGGATCGGAAGCGTCATGCGTATCCCATGCGTTGTGCGGAATGGGGTGGTCTGCGAAGTTTCCGAAACCTGCAGGTCGATCCGGTCGAGCTTACTTCGCTGAATTGAATCCGGGCTAGAGTTTTGCAGTGCTCGGCGCAGGATCGCCTAAGTCGAAATATTCCTGGTAGATGCCAACACCGATCTTAATGGATGAGGTGGCGATGATGGAGTCTCCTGTCTGTCGAAGCGCATCGCGCGGATGCGCCTCGGCACGACCTGCTGAATGAGTGGCTGCTGCGCGAATTGAGGACCTACTCGGGGGTAGGCGTGTCGGAATTGGCTATGAGTGGATTAGCCTGGATCGTGGATTCAGCCGCTATGCGGGGGGCGAGCGGCTACCTGAAGGAAGCCGCATACGAAATGAAACTGCCCTTGCGACTTGCCCGGGTGTGATTCATTGCTGCCACCTTCGCGCTTCGGCGGACAAGTTGCAGCCGGCCTGCCACGGCGTAGCGGAGCGAAGATGGGTCTTGTCGCTGCGCTCGGAACAACGAACGCTCAGCCCTGAGAGCGGGCTGCGCGTTCTACGCGTTGGGCGTAGTCTTCCAGGTTGCTGTCGGACTTGAGCTGGAGGGCGCGGCGGAGAAGGGGAAGGGCTTCCTTATATTCGCCGTTGCGGACGCGGGCTTGGGCGTGGGCGACGAGAGCTTCGCGCTCGAAGGCTTCGATCTTCTCGGCCTGCTCAAAGCGGTTGATGGCTTTGGCCATGTCGCCCTGGTCGGCGTAGAAATTGGCAAGCTCTATGAGGGCGTCCCCGTTGAGAGCATCGCGCTCGACGATTTGATTGAGCAGTTTGACGGCGGCTTCGTCGTCACCTTCCGCGCGGGCGATTTTGGCCTCGACGGTGAGCAGCTTGAGCTCGTCGTCTTCGGCGAGGGCATTACCCAGCTGTGTGCGGACGGCTTCAATCATCTCTTTGGACTGGTCGTAGCTGTTGGTGCGGGCGAGTAACTCGGCGGCGCGGAGAAGAGACTGGCTGTCCTGCGCGGTGGCTTTTTCGGTTGCGGCGAGGTAGGCTTCGAGCGCGAGGTCGGGCGACTGGTTGTTCATGTAAATGTCGCCGAGCAGAGTCAAGGTGCCCAAGTCGGCGGCCCCCATGCGCCGGACGACTTCGAGGTTTTTCGCAGCGGCCAGCGATTCGCCCTTGCCGAGGTAGGCGTTGCCCTGGAGTAGCCAGTAATCGGCATTGCCGGGAGACTCTAGGAGGAGAGTATCGAAGAGAGCGATGGCGTCGGCGTAGCGCTCGGTTTCAAGCAGGCAGCGGGCGAGGCCGACTTTCCAGTCGGTCACTTCGGGCTGCATGAGGATCGCCTGACGGTAGGCCGCTTCGGCCGGGTAGTATTTTTCTTGGGTCAGGTAGCCGTAGCCAAGGAGGCCGTAGGAACGACCGTCCACTTCGCCCAGTTCCATCGCTTTGGAGATGGTCTTGATCGCGTTGTCGAAGTCACCCTTCTGGACCTGGACGAGGCCGAGGTTCTTATAGGCGCGGCGAAAGTCCGGGTGTTTGACCACGGCGTTGCCATAATATTGCTCGGCTTTGGCGAGGCTGCCGTCTTGGAAATAAAGGTTGGCCAGGATAAAGTCGAAGGCAGCGCTGCTACTTTGGGTGATCTGTGGCTCAAGGGCTTGGATCGCGGCCTTGGGGCTGGCCTTGATTAGGTCGATCAAGTTACGCAGCGCTTCTTTTTCTTCGTCGGAGATTTGCGGCTCGGCACCGGCGAGGAA
>DLQD01000140.1 GCA_002480015.1 Opitutia bacterium UBA7441 | reverse complement strand
GCGATCAACCTCACACTCTGTGACACCAATGGCGGAAAACTCGTCAGCGAGGTCAATGCGATTGTGGGCAAAGTCGTCGCCCATTTTCCGGCCACTCCGGTCGGGGTGCACTGCCACAACGACTCCGGTCTCGGTGTCGCGGTATCGCTCGCCGGCATCGAATCGGGCGCCGCACTGGTTCAAGGCACCATGAACGGCGTTGGCGAACGCAACGGCAACGCGAACCTGACGACGATCATTCCGAATCTTATTCTTAAGATGGGTAAGGAGCTGAGCTGCGCCAATCATCTTAATAAGTTACGCGATCTGTCCCTCTTCGTCGACGAGATGGCCAACCGTGCTTCGGATAACTCTGCGCCTTTCGTCGGCACAAGTGCCTTCGCCCACAAGGGTGGGGTGCACGCAGATGCCGCCGCCAAGGTGAAACACAGCTACGAACACATTGAGCCCGAACTCGTCGGCAACCGCACCCGCGTTTTGGTTTCCGACATGTCGGGTCGGAGCAGCGTGATGATGAAGGCCAAAGAAATCGGCGTCGACCTAGACGCACGCTCGCCCGAGCTCAAAGACTTCCTCGCAGAGCTCAAGGAGCTGGAGTTTCGTGGTTATGGCTATGAGGCCGCCGACGCTTCGTTTAAGCTTCTACTGAACCGCTTTCTCAAGGGGAAGAAGGACGACTTCGAACTCATCGGCTATCGCGTGATGGTCGGGCACCAATCCGCCCTTAAGCGCACTGTCTCCGAAGCGACCGTGCAGGTTAAAATCGGCGATGAAATCCACCACACCGTGGCTGAAGCCAGTGGCCCCGTCGGCGCGCTCGACGATGCGCTGCGCAAAGCGATTGCGCCGGTCTTTCCAGAGATCATGGAAGTCGAGCTGATTGATTTCAAAGTGCGCATCCTGGAGAGCCAGCACGGTGCCGATGCGATCATCCGCGTGCAAATCGAGTCAACTGATGGTCACGAAATCTGGGGTACCGTTGGCGCTAGTGATAACATCATCGAAGCTACTTGGGAAGCCCTCGTAGATTCGGTCGAATATAAGATTCTCCTCGAATCCGAGAAGACGTGATGCGTAAATGTGGATTGGCGATTGCGCTTAGTCGTGCAAGTAGTTTGCTGATTTCTTTATACAATTTCTCCTGCATCCCAAATCTCACATCACCTGCACCATGCCGATTACATTCGATCACACTCGCATCCGCGTTTCTAACTTGGACAAGTCCATCGACTGGTATTGTCGTACATGCGGTTTTGAAGTGCTCCGTCGCACGGATAAATCACCTAGCGGCAACCAACTCGCTCATTTGCAGATCCCCGGTAGCGCCCATAATTTGGAGCTGACGTACTCCGCCGACTACGAAGTCAAAGTACCCGAAGACCTCGTCCACACCTGTATCCGGGTCGACGACATCGTGGCCTACTGCGAAATGCTCGAAGGCCTAGGCCTCGAGCTCGACCTCTGGCCGAGCAAGTGGCGTGAGAAATTTGCGGACGGCAAAAAGATGGCTTTTATCACTGACCCAGATGGTTACGAAGTCGAGATTCTGGAGCACTCTTAGGTGCTTGCAGTAGTCGATTATACCACCTCCATAGGATAGATCCGCACGTCGACTCCCTTTGAAGCTAGCGCGGAGGAGGGTGCGTCCTCGGGGCAGGGTAAGCCATTTGTCGAAAACAAGCGCCTAGAGTAGTTGCTCACCCTAGCGGACTGAATCGAATACGGTTCGTGGTGCACCTTGCCCGTCAAGAGTCGTTTGCGAAACGTATCGTAGGCAAATAATCGATAACGCTCGACGAGAAAGAAGTCTAAGCTACCGGGCTCTGCGAAACAAGGAGCACCGGTCCGCGCCCACTCATAGCGTTGTAGGGCATCCCAACCTGATTCCGTCCACAACTCCGAGTGATACATTCGGCGCTCGCCGACTTCCGCTAGCTGCATACGGGCGCGCCGGTAATTGAGATGAAAGAACGTTCGAGCGATCCAGTTGGGCAGCTGTTTCGGTGTATCCAGTGAGTAAAACCAGACACCTGGACGCCCTTGGGAATCGACGACGTAGGTGCGCAGGTTGAGTTCAGGGAAATCAGATAAACCGGGAAGCGCAGGAAGGAATCTCGGCCGCACCTTGCGCATGGAAAAAGGCACGACGCCCATCCATGCCTGACCACCGAATGTATCGACACGTAAGCCCGGTGGCAAATCCTTGGCAACAAGTTCCGGCAAGATTGGCCAATGGAGAAAAAGGAGCTCCTCCCAGCGCTGATACATCACCACAGGCTTCGAGGGTGCCGCGCGCTCCGCCAAGCGGGCCTCTATTGATACTGTCGGGGGTGAGTCGGTCATGCCGATCTATCGGGCGGCGCGTCTAAACCTGACAGGCAGAGCGCGCATCCACAGAGCGCGCATTGACAGACCACGCATCACAAACTCCGCACGACTGCTTTGGCGACGCCTTGCACGGTGAGTTCGTTAATGGGGTAGAGCTCTGGGTAGAATTTATTTTCTGCCTTCAGGTAAGGAGGCTCGCCGTGTTTTTGAATGTAGCGCTTCAGGGTCGTCTCGCCGTCGATGAGGGCGGCCACGATGTCACCATCGCGCGGGTCGCGGGGCTCCACCACCACCATGTCACCTTCGTAGATCTCGGCGTCGACCATACTGTCGCCACGCACTTGTAGGGCGAAGCTACGGCGGCGACTGGAATAGCCGGCGCTGGCGATGTCCACCTGCAAGCGGCCAATCTCACCGGCAGGCTCGACGCGGTCCGGATAGCCAGCCGCGATGTCGCCCATCACCGGGATATCGACGACTTCCGTGGCTTCGTCGGGAATCTCATTCATCTCCGGAGCGTCGGGCCGGTTGATGCGAAAAGTGCGCGCCTGCCCAGGTATGCGTTCGATCGAGCCCTTTTTTTCGAGGGCGCGGAGGTGCCCCATCACAGCATTGGTGCTTTTAAAGCTAAACTTCTCCTGAATCTCGCGGATGCTGGGCCAATAGCCGTTCCGCCACTCGTAGTGTTCGATAAAGGTGAGGATTTCCTGTTGGCGTGTGGTTAGATCTTTCATAGTGAGCACTTGTTTAGGTGAACAAGTGTCCATTGTCAAGTCGCAGCTTGTTTGCCGCCAAGCCCGGTTTATAGGAATAAGTCGCTAGACACGGAGCTCCTCTGCGACTAACCCTCGCAAGCTACATGGATTTTATCAGCTCATTTATTCTTATTCTCTACACGATCTGTAGTCTGCTTCTGCTGCTCTATGGTCTGAATACGTATTGGATCATACATCTGTTTTTGCGGAAGCGTCAGTCTAACGATCTATCGGATGTAGATACAGAGCAACGCTTTACCGGCAAGTTTGAGGAGGCGGAGTCGCTGCCTGTGGTCACAACGCAGATCCCCCTCTTTAACGAGGTCAACGTAGCCGAGCGGGTGATCTTGGCTGTGGCGGCCATTGATTATCCTCTAGCGCGCCATGAAATACAGGTGCTCGACGACTCCGACGATGAGACCTGTGAGCTGGTTGATCGGTTGGCGGCGAAGCTGCGCGCACAGGGGCATTGGATCGAAGTCTTTCGCCGTTCGGAGCGAGTCGGGTTCAAAGCGGGTGCCCTCGAGGCGGGTATGCGGGCCTGCAAAGGGGAATACATCGCCATCTTTGATAGTGACTTTATCCCGCCGAAGGAGTTTCTCCGACGTACACTCCCGCATCTCTGGGCGGACGTAAACTGCGGACTCGTTCAGGCGCGCTGGGACCACATTAACGTCGAACACTCCTGGCTGACGCGGGCCCAGGCAATGGGCATCGATGGGCACTTTGTCGTCGAGCAGACTGCGCGCAACCGTAACGGCCTCTTTATGAACTTCTGCGGCACCGCGGGGGTCTGGCGTCGGGCGGCGATTGAAGATGCCGGCGGCTGGCAGCACGATACGGTCACGGAGGATCTCGACCTGTCCTATCGTGCGCAGCTCAAAGGCTGGCGTTTCCACTATCTACCGAGCCTCCTCGTGCCAGCCGAACTGCCGCCTACTTATAGCGCGTTCAAGAGCCAGCAATATCGCTGGGCGAAGGGGACGATCCAAACGGCGCGTAAAATCCTGCCCTCCGTCTGGCGCGCACCGATTTCACTGGTCAAAAAGCTCCAAGCCACGGTCCATCTGACGCATTATAGCCTGCATTTATACATGGCCTTGCTCGCGCTGCTGGTGCTGCCATTGATTCTTAGCTACCGGGAAGGCATCGCGCTGTATCGCTCCCTTTTCTTTCTCGCCTTACTCGTACCGGCTGCACTGGGCCCGAGTCTCGGCTATGCGGTCTGCCAATACTACGGGCATCCTGGAGATTGGAAGCTGCGACTCATACGCTTGCCTTTCCTCCTAGTCGTCGGATTTGGGATCTGCCTCTCCAATGGCAAGGCTGTAATCGAAGGGCTCTTCGGCAATGACAGCACTTTCGTGCGCACGCCCAAGGCCGGTGGGACAAAGGTCAAGCACTACACCGTGCAGCGTAATTGGTTGCCGCGCCTCGAACTCATCTTGGCAGGCTACTGCGCCTTCAAAGTCGGAACCCTAGTTTGGTTGGATCAACTGGCGTTGGTTCCTTTTGTTGTCGTCTATTTCTTCGGCTTTACGGTGGTGGGGTTATCATAGTCTGAACGAGGCGAAGAGCTGAGGGATGCTCTAGAAGTGCCCTCTAGCATAAAAAGTCCGCATCTTATCCTTTTAATCCTTTTAATCCGCGGTTCTACTACTCGCATGCAAAGCACGAAAATTGAGCTGAAAGAACTGGTCTTCTTTGCCCGGCATGGCGTCTTGGCAGAAGAGGCTGCCCTCGGTCAGCGCTTCCGCGTGGATGTAGTGGCGTCACTCGATCCTTCGCTCGATCTTACTCAGGATAGACCGGAGTCGACGGTCAATTACGTCGAACTCTTCGAGACCGTCCAGGCGATCTTTACCGAGCAGCGATTCAATCTAATCGAATCAGCGGCCGACGCGATGGCTGGAGCCATTCTGGAGCAATTCCCCAAAGTGCAGTCGGTCACCGTCAAAGTGAAAAAGCCCTCGGTGCCGGTCGATTGTATCTGCGATTATTTCGCTGCGGAGGTGACCCGATGCAGGTAGTGGGTGTTCGTATCAGTCTGGGGGCTCGCCCACATACTTCGGTGCCCGCCTGCAAACAACGTGGAGGCTTAGGCAGAAGCCTCGGGCTCTTTCTATGAAAATGCGAAACGACGCATCGCGCGGAATCATCGCCTACATCGCCCTGGGTAGTAATCTGGGCGAGCGGCTTGGGCAGATGCAGTCCGCGCT
>DLQD01000056.1 GCA_002480015.1 Opitutia bacterium UBA7441 | reverse complement strand
CGGCGGCGCCTCCGTCTGGGCGGCCACCATACGCGCTGTGCACCACCGCATGCCCGAGTGCGCGGTCGAAGTACTCACGGCCGACTTCCGCGGCCAGCAGGAATACCTCGACGTCGTCCTCGACGCCTGCCCCGACATCTTCAACCACAACCTCGAAACGGTGAAGCGCCTCCAGCGCCCGATCCGCAAGACCGCCCGCTACGACCGCTCCCTCTGGGTGCTCGAACACGCCAAGTCGCGCGGCTTCATCACCAAGTCCGGCATCATGCTCGGCATCGGCGAGAAGGAAGACGAGATCAAGGAAGTCCTCCAGGATATGGTCAAGGTCGGCGTCGACATCCTCACCATCGGCCAATATTTACAGCCCTCCAAGCAACACGCCGACATCGACCGCTGGGTCACCCCCGAGGAATTTGCACGCTGGAAGGAATACGCCCTCGAAATCGGCTTCGGCGTCTGCGAGTCCGGCCCCATGATCCGCTCCTCCTACCACGCCGAAGAGCAGTCTGCCAAATACGACGTTCGCGCCCGCCGCCGCCAAATGCTCGCCGAACTAGAAACCAGCAAAGCCGCTGAGACCCAAGCACTGGCCGAAGTCTAGAGCAACTGTGTCTCCAACAAGCACATTGCAGAAGGTTTGGCTGCCAAGGAAGGAACGCTTCCCCTTTCTGGCATGAGCCTGCCGAATGAAAGCGTCCGAGCGTCGCGGAAGTATCCCGGACGGCTGGCCTGCGACGAGCTCAAGTCGATCAGGGGCAGCCGTCCCAACCAGCTTCAATGGGGACCTACTTTGTAAAATTGGTATAACTCAGTCGTTGGTATTACAAGTCCAGCGGGCTCACCATTTCCTTCTTCGTGCGGCTCTTCACGGTGTGGGTATAGATCATCGTGGTCTTAATATCCGAGTGCCCGAGTAGCTCCTGGATGGTCCGTAAATCCACGTTGGCAGCCAGCAGGTGGCTGGCAAAGCTATGGCGAAATGTATGCGCCGTCACCCGCTTGGTGATCTTCGCTTTTCTCGCAGCTGTCCGGATCGCTTGGCTCAATTGCTGCCGGAAACTATGATAACGGCGATAAAGCCCCTCGTCCGGCACCAAGGTCAGTTCCTTTGCAGGGAACACCCACTGCCAGCGAAGCTCCTTCGCCTCGCTCTTTGCACGTCGCCGACTGAGCGAATCCGGCATGAAGGCACCTCCAAAATCGGGGACCTCCAAGTCGCGCTCCAACTGTTTGGACACTCGAGCCACCTGCCGACTCAAGTCTTCCCTGAGTTTCTTCGGCATCGGCACGGAGCGGTCTTTCTTCCCCTTGCCGTCATGGACGACCACCAAGTTCTCCTCAAAATCAAGATCCTCCACCCTTAAATTGAGACACTCCGACAGGCGCAAGCCACAGCCATAGAGCATCGAGACGATCAGGTCGTGGGGGAACGACAAGCGGCCCAGCGCTGCATCCACCTCAGACCGTGTCAGGACGGTAGGGATGTACTGGCTGACTTTCGCACGCACCACACTATCCCCAAGTTCGTAATCCCGCTTGAGAATATGTCGAAACAGAAACAACAGCGCATTAAAGGCCTGATTCTGAGTTGAAGCCACAACCTTCTTCTTCACCGCCAGATCGGTCAGGAAGTTTTTGGCCGCCTCATCCGAAATATCGGCGACGGGCGTATGCCCCGTATATTCTCCGAATTTGCGCACCCAATTGACGTAATTGCTCGAAGTTTTCGGTGAATAATTCCGCCGCTTAATTTCATCCTGCAACGCCCGCACCAGATCCGCCCAATCTTGAAAGGCAGCCGCCCTTCCCGGTTCGGCCTCCACTTTGCTCACCGAAGGCTCGCGGCTTCCCGCCTTCACTTTTGCCGGTCTAAGCGCTTTCGACTTCGATTGAGCCGCAGCCGCCAACTTCGGCTTCGCTTCGCCCGGAACTTCCGCCTCGTCCACCGCCATACCCATTTTACGGTAAATTTTGACCGCCCGGAGCGCCTGATCCCGCAATCCAGAAGACTGCCCCTTACTGACAAGCTTCGCAATAAATCCATCGACGACATCCCCGCCAACATCCCCGCCTTTCGCCCCCTGGCCATACTTTGCCTCATAATCCAGGAAATACCGAACCCACTTCACATAATGCGCCTGCTGGTGGGCGGGGACGCCCAATGATTCCAAGCGATCTTGATACGATTGAAAGGTCTCAAATGGCAACTTGATCATAATAGCGAGAAATGACAAAACACGCTAGATAGAATAATAGCGCAATAATAAACGCGCCGCATATCACCCAAAATACGTTTGACTCCAATGAAACAAGAATAATAGTGCAAAATGCACTAATAACTTGTTCTCAGAGAATGAAACTAACATCCTTTGTCCTTTTCGTTGCTCTAATGCAATCCGTGCATGGGGAGTGTAAAATCATAGCACATCGAGGGGCCTCAAATCGCACACCAGAGAACACAGTTCTTTCTGTTCAAACTGCGTGGGATTTAGGTGCAGACGCGGTCGAAATTGACCTGCGTCTAACGCTGGACAAAAAAATCGTAGCCTATCATGACAAGGACACAGAACGGATCGGTGGTCGTAAAGAACTAGTCGAAAAGCAAACACTGCTTCAATTAAAAGAACTGGATGTAGGGATGCACCGTGGAGCAAAATTTTCAGCGTTGCGCATCCCAACCTTAAGCGAAATCATCGAAACCGTTCCGAATGATCGTAGTGTTTTTCTTGAGCTCAAATCCGGACCTGAAATTCTACCGATTCTTAAAAATGAGTTGGCGAAATCCACGCTAGCAAAAAAACAAATTAAAATCATTGGCTTTGAACATGATACGATTGCTGAGGCAAAGGCACTCTTTCCAGAAGCCGAAATTTACTGGCTTGTGGGAATTAGCCAGAACCGCCCATACACAGAATGGCCGCGAGCAATCACTGAGGTATTGAATGCTGCAGAAAAAGGGAATTTTGATGGTCTTTGCGTGAAAGGAAATGCTGTCGTGACTAGCAAATTTGTCTCTCAAGCACAGATGAGAGGATTAAAGTTCTTCGTATACACCATTAACAGTAAAATCGCTGCAAATAGGTTTAAACAAATGGGTGTGGATGGCATCATTACCGACAGGCCTAAGTATATACGTGATAACATCAATTGAGAACCAAACGCGGTAGTCAATGCGAGTGCCGCCGCATCTTCATCCGAGAACCAATTGCACGATTGACCCGTTAGGCTCGCATCGACTACGCTTTACGTTCTGCAAGATACCAT
>DLQD01000093.1 GCA_002480015.1 Opitutia bacterium UBA7441 | reverse complement strand
ACTTGGTGGACCTGCTCGCCGTCGATCGTGAGAGTGCTGCTAAAGGGGACGCGGATGCCGTCGATCTGGCGAAAGTCGCTGTGGGTGGTGACTTCTTCGTCGCCGTTGACATTATTTATAACGACTTGGCGGCGTTCGGAGTAATCCTTCATATCCAGCATGGAGCGAACTATCTGGCCATTCGGCAGGGTGATTTTCAATTCGTAGCAGCGCTCGCCGTCAACCGTAGTCGTGCCGAGGATCTGCAGTTGCTTGCCTTCAAGCAACGGGTAGAGGAGATGCCCACCAGTGCTCGCGTCGCGGATAAAGTTGAGGGCTTCGTCCCCGGGCATGGTGGCTACGGGTTGGGATGCGTTCCAATCAGAGCCCGGCTGATGGCGATCGGGGTGATCGCCGCTACCTTGCATGGTATTGAGCTGCCAGGCTTCGGTGCCGTCGTAGGCCATAACGATACGCCCTCCGTTGGAGGCAAAGATGACCACCTTGCAGTAGTCGGGCTTTTTCTTGAAAGCAGTAAAGCGGACCGTGCCGTGGGCGAGCTCGAGGGTGCCTTCAAAGCGGATGCTTTGGAACTGCTCCCAGTGCTCGGCGCTGGTGAAGTTTTGTTTGTAGTAATTGCGCAGGACACTCCCAAGGCCATAGTCGAGCCCGGTGTAGTCCATCGGGTCCAAGCGCACAATGGACTGACGGAATAAGTTGGCCTCCTGGGCTTCCAGCTCATCGGCCTGAACGGAGGACGCAGCGCTGCCCTGAGCAGGGAGCGGGGAACCGCCAAAGACGGCGGCCATCAGAAGGCATGTGAAAAGAGTCCACGCGGAGGATGCGAAGCGTTTAAAAATTTCTTTAAGGTAGAACGAGTAATGGACAGCGATGGACATGGATGCAGACGGAGCGGAGGCACTGTGGCCCCCTCTAGCCTTGAGCGAGACCAGGCACGGTGCTTGTTTTCTTTTGGCTGACGGGTGTGCCGAGAACTTCACCGTAGATGAAGGCGGCGCGAGCGGTGGCAGGATCGCGGAGGGTGCTGCGCACGCTACCGCGTGCGAGTGGAGAGTGGGAAGTGGAGAGTTTAGGGTGAGGCTGTTGCGAGCTGTTGCGAGCGTCCTTACTCGCTTTGGTCGCTTTGGTCGCTTGCTCTTGGAGTTTGGCGGCTTGGCGCTTGGTGGCCTCAATCTGTCGGAGGCGCGCCTGCATTTGCGTGGAGTAAACCTCGTCCGACTGCGCCCCACCAAAGGCGGGTTCCTGTGGTGTGGGCTGCGGGATGCGGGATGCGGGCTCGGTGCGCTTCTTCGATGCCTCTGCTCGGCGGGTCATTTCGCGCTGGCGGCGACGCTCTTCGAGGGCGGCGTGGCGTTCGCGCAAAGACCGGTCCACTTCCGATGCCGGCTCGGATGCAGGCGACGCCCCCTGCCCTTCGGCATTGCGGCGCTCCATGATCTTGCGGCGAATCTCTTCCTGAATGCGGCGCTGGCGCTCGACGGCATCGGGGTCTTCTTCGCGGCGTGGGGCGGGTGCCGAGGCATCATCAGACTTCCCGGAAAGCATGTTTCCGAAGAAGTAGATCGCCGCGAAGATGAGCGGCACGATGATTTCGAAGAGGTTGTCCATTTTTTTCAAGTAGAGAGCAGGAAGTGGAAAGTGGGGAGCTTCCGGAACTACTGCCTACTCACCACTTCACACTTCCCACTGGCCATTAGGCCTTCTCGTCGCCCTTAGAAATAGAGTCGCGCATATCGGTATCCGCTTTAATGTTATTGAGGCGGTAGTAGTCCATGACCCCGAGATTGCCGCTGCGGAAGGCTTCGGCCAGGGCGAGTGGCACCTGAGCTTCGGCCTCGACGACTTTAGCGTTCATTTCTTCGACGCGCGCTTTCATCTCCTGCTCAAGGGCGACGGCGGCGGCGCGGCGCATTTCGGCTTTGGCCTGGGCGACGTTTTTGTCGGCCTCGGCTTGGGATTCCTGGAGCTTCGCGCCGACGTTTTCGCCGACATCGACATCGGCGATGTCGATCGAGAGGATTTCGAACGCGGTGCCCACATCGAGTCCTCGCTCGAGGACGACTTTGGAAATGGAATCAGGCGATTCGAGGACCGTCTTGTACGAGTCCGCGGAACCGATGGTGGTCACAATACCTTCACCGACCCGGGCGATGATCGTCTCTTCGAGGGCGCTACCGACGTAGTTGTCGAGATTCGAGCGCACGGTGACACGGGCGCGGGCTTTCACCTGGATGCCGTCTTTAGCGACACCATCGATGGTGTCGCGGCCGCTATCGGAGGCGGGGCAGTTAATGACCTTAGGGTTGATCGATGTGCGGACCGCTTCGAGGACCGACTTACCGGTGCCTTTTGTTGCCAGGTCGATGGCACAGGCGCGCTGCCAATCGAGGGTGATATTGGCCTTGTCGGCGGCAATAAGTGCCTGCACGGTCTGGATAACGTTACCCTCTGCGAGGTAGTGAGCTTCGAGGTCGTTGGCAGAGATTTCGATGCCCGCTTTGACCGAGGTGATGCGCGCATCGACAATCAAAGAAGACGGCACCCCGCGCAAGCGCATCGCGACCAAGGTCGGGAAGCCAACCGGCGCACCCGAGAGCAAAGCACGCAACCAGATGCTAAAGAAGGAGATAATGATAAAGAAGCCGATCAGGAGGATCAGGCCCAAAATAGCGGCGGCACCGAGCTGCCAGCCGGCGAGAGCGATCGTAAAGGGCCAGTCGGCCAGAGGGAGTGTGAGGGAGTTCATAGTTTTTGGATGATGAGTTTGAAATTGTCTTGGGCGGTCACGCGGACCGGTGTGTCGGCATCGATATAGCCGTCACGAGAGTAAGCCTCATAGCTTTGTCCCTCGATTGCAACCCTTCCGCTCGGGTTGAGACGAGTTAAGGCAGTGCCTTCTTTCCCGATGATGCTGTCTTCTGCGCGGGCTTGATTCGAATGCCCGGTCACGGCGGACTTGAGAAAGAAGCTCCGGCCGAGGGATGTTCGCGCGAGAAACTTAAACTCGATATAGACGAGTAGCGCAACCGCTGCGGTGGCGGCGATAAAAGTAAGGATAGCGGCGGCGCCGCCGAACTGTGTGCCGGCGAGCCAGGTAGCGACGATAATACAAAGCCCCGCAAACACGCCGAGGATACCGCCGGGGAGAATGACCTCGAAGAAGACCAGCACGAGAGCGGCAAGAATCAGACCGATGATACCGCTCATTGATTGATCGCCTCCACGATGAGACCGAAGTCCGCAGTTTTCTGCACACGGATCTGGCTGCCGCGTTCGATCGGCCCGAGGGCGCTGCGGGCATCGTAGCGATGGCCTTCGATCTCGACGCGTCCAGAGGGGAACAGATCGGTCACGGCGACGCCTTCGCACCCAGGCTGTGGGAGAACGGAAGACCGCTCGGCGCGACGCGCCTGACTGTCGCCCCCGGCCGCGGTGGAGAGCACGAGCTGTCGCGCCATCCAGGAGCCTGGGAAGAAGCGCGACAATGCAAAAGCTCCAACCAGCGCGATGGATAAACCAAAGACCATGTTAACGAGCGGCTCGGCGAGTAAGTCCGCCGAAATACTGATCGGCTCGCCCGGCCAAACATCGACCATCGCCCAGAGCAGCGAACCAAAGATGAGCGCGAGACCACTGAGCGCAAAGATGAAGGTACCCGGGAAAAAGAACAGCTCGACCAAGACAAGGGTGATACCCAGCACAAAGAGAAGGATCAACTCATTGCCGGCAAGACCCGCGATGTATTGGCTGATGAAAAAGACGCCCAGCAGGACGATGCCACCGATACCGAAAAACCCGAAGCCAGGGGTCTTGAACTCCAGAAAGAGGGCCAGCAAGCCGATACCAAGGAGTGCGGGGGCAAAGGTATTCATCCATTTGGCGAGGACTTCTGAATAGGTCAAATGGAAGTCTTTGATCTCGTAAGCCCCGACACCAAAGCGAGCGTCGAGGAGCGCGTCGATCGAGTCGTAGGTGCCCGACGATAAGAGGGGCAGGGGTGGTTCGCCGTATTGGCGGGCGGCTTCGCTGGCGGTTAGTGTGAGCAGCTCACCTGCGGGCTTGATAAGCTCCTCCCCGATCTTCAGCTCAAAGTCCGCGTCGAGCATGGCTCGAATAACGTCGGAGCGGTAAGGATAGTCCTCGGTGAGCACGCGGATATTGGCGCGAAGGTAGCTCTCCACCTTCAGCCGGGCGGTCTCGGGCACTTCCTGACCGCCGCCCTGAATAACAGCGGAAGCGCCCATTTTTCCCTGCGGTGCAAAATAGATCTCTTGAGTCGCGGCGGCGATGAACGAACCGGCGGAGATCGCGTCCGGGTCGACATAGGTCGCAGTGATCCCGTCAAACTTGGCCAGCATCTCCATCATCTCCAGGGTGTAGTCCACACGCCCGCCGGGCGTGTCCATATCGATGAGCACCATGTCGACCTCGTTTGCGATGGCCTCTTTCAGCCCGCGGCGGAGAATATAAAGGTTCGGCTTACTGATCGCATCTGTGACGGGGATTACGTAGATCGAGATGCGTGATTCGGGATCCAGGATCTGGGATCCCTCCTCGCCTGATGGCGTCGCAGGGCGCGTTGCGGGATCCGGCTCTAACGGCACATCCTGCGCGGCTACGGAGAGGACGAGCACGGACACGAGGGATATTACCGATAAGCGACGAAGCGTCATGATTGCTTATTACTGTGAAATGGAAAAACGGGAAGGCAAGCCAATCGGGACAGTATTCGAACAACGAATCCCCCGAACCTGACCTTGCGCAAGATACGTCGACGTGACTGTCGTCACATCGCTACATATGCTGCATAGGACGACGGGCAAGCGGCTCTCCTCTCCGGAAAATTTCATCTTTCAACCTCGGGCGGAGCTGTGCATACAAAAGCCCCATGGAAACGATCGACTACAATGGGGTGCAATTACACCGCTGGAACTGTGGGCCTTCGACTTATCTGGCACGGCCGGAACTGGGGGCGCGTTTAATGAACTGGAACCTGCGCATGGCTGACGGCTCGGTGCGCGATGTGATTCATTGGCCCGAGGCGACCCGCTTCGAAAACTTCGCCCATATTCGAGGTGGCAATCCCATTTTATTCCCGTTTTGCGGACGCACTTTTCATAAAGGCCAGATCGGGCTTTGGAGAGACCAGAAAGGCGCCGTTCGGCCCATGCCCAATCACGGGATCGCGAGAGATGGGCACTTCGAGATGGTCTCGATCGACGAAAGTGGCTTCACTGCTGAGCTCCAACCCGATGAAGGGGCAAAAGCAGCCTACCCCTTCAACTATCGTTTTACCGTGCGCTATGCTTTCGAGGCGGTGTCCTTTAAAGTCTTTCTCCGGCTCGACAATCTAGGCGACGAGCCGATTCTCTGGTCAGCAGGGCATCATTTCTATTTCGCCCTACCCTGGCACGCAGGCCTGCGGCGAAACGACTATCGCTTCGAGCTCCCGGCCAAAAAATGCTTCACTCATGCGCCAGACGGCTCCCTCCTCCCTGTAGATAAAGGCTGGGATCGCGACACTTCTTTTGGGAGCCCGGCCAATAGTGACCGCATTTACACGCGTCTAAAAGGAGACACCGCGGTCTTCGGCCCAAACGGCGGCGAGGAGGACATCGGTATCCGCATCCTGAGCGACTCGAACACCTACTCGACCTGGAACGCCTTCGTCGTCTGGACGGAATCACCGAACAGCCCCTTTTACTGCGTAGAGCCCTGGATGGGGCCTCCAAATAGCCCCGAGCACGGCAAAGGCCTGCATGCCGTCGGTGGCGGCAAGAGCGCGACCTTCGGGGTGGAAGTGGCGCTTTTGTAGCGGGCAAAGCCCGCTACAAAATGACGGATGGCGGATGAATAATGACTGATTCTAAATGTCGCATTCGTCATCATTCATCATTCATGCGCCATCTTTTGGCCATCAAATAAAACTCTGGAAATGCCAGAGGGAGCCGTCACAATAGGCATTTTTCATATATGAAGATTATTATTATAGGCGCCGGCGAGGTCGGCCACAATCTTTGCACGACGCTTTCCGCGGCGGGGCACAACGTGACCCTCATCGAGCAATCGGAAGTCCGCTGCGAGAAGCTGGACGAGGAGCAAAACGCGCGCATCATCCATGGCAACGGCAGCTCGGCGCGCCAGCTCGTAGATGTGGACGTGGCTTCATGCGACGCCTTCCTGGCGATGACGAGCGACGACCGGACGAATGTGATCTCCTGCTCACTGGCAAAGGGGCTCGGCGCGAAGAACACTATCGCGCGGATCCACGACGAGACTTACAGCGACAACTCGGTGATCAACTACCAACTCCACTTCGGGATCGATCTACTGGTCAACCCAGAGGCCATTTGTGCCGTGGAACTGGCCAAGGAAATCCGTAGCGCCGGCCGCGTGGCGGTCGAGAACTTTGCCCGTGGCCAGATCGAGGTGCAGCAACAAAAGGTGGCGGCTAAGTCACGCCTGATCGGGAAAAAACTGAAGGACCTGAAGCTCGACCCGCGCGTGCGGATCGGCTACATACAACGCGAGGGCACTTCAGAAGTGGCCAGTGCGGATTCGTTGTTGGAGGAAGGCGACATTGTCACGCTCTTCGGGCATCCGGAGGAGCTCTTCACCCTGCGCGAACGCTTCGATCCAGCGCACAAGATCGACATCGCCCGTGTAGTGCTCTTCGGCGGGAGCGAGACGGCCATCAGCCTGATCCGCCTCTTGACCAACCCGCGCTTCAAAGTGCGGGTGATCGAAAAAGACAAGGCCAAGTGCCGCTCGCTAGCCGAGCGTTTCCCAAACATAACGGTGATCCATGGCGACGCCACCTCGCTTCGTTTACTTGAAGAGGAGCAAATCGGTGGCGCTGATTATTTTGTGGCTTGCACGAAGGACGACGAGGAAAACATTCTCACCTGCCTTCAGGCCGCCAAGCTCGGTGCCGACCACGTACAGCTGGTCATTAACAAGGGCGACTACGACCAACTTCTCGGCATTTTAAAAACCATGCTCGGCATCGAAGTCGTGGTTTCCCCGCGTCAAGCGACTGCCGAGTTCATGTTGCGGAATTTATCCAGCGAATCCAGCGCCAAGCTGGCCGAGGTGCCCGGTGGCGGGGGCCAGATCGTGGAAGTGCGAATCAAACACTCCAGCCCCTGCGTAGGCAAAAAAATCAAAGATATCCAACTCCCTGCTGGAGCCGTCTTCGTCGCGCTCTTACATAAGTTCAAAGCCAAGGTGCCTGCTGCCGACGACATCATCCTCGCGGGCGACCGGGTGGTTTTAATCGTGAGTGAGTCACAGCAAAAAGCCGTATTGGCCAGTCTGGTCTAAGCTATGAACAGCGCGATCATCTATAAGCTCCTGAGTATGGTCTTACTGGCATTGTCGGCCGTATTCGCTTTGTGCGCCTGCGCGGGGCTTCTTCTAGGCGAATCGATCCGCGATGATTCGATCCAAGCCTTTATTTTGACGGTCGCGGTGTCGATCGGGATCGCACTCATTTGCCACATCCTCGGGCGAAAAGGGGAGGCCAAACTGTTCCGCCGCGAAGCGCTCTTCGTCATTGGCATCTCATGGATACTGGCTACATTCATCGGCGCCCTACCCTACATACTCACCCATGTGAACGGGAGCATCGCCGATGCGATCTTCGAGAGCGCTTCCGGGCTGACAACGACCGGGGCAACCGCCTACTCCGACTTCCACGAATTTCCGAAGAGTTTGCTCATCTGGCGTTCGATGAGCCAGTGGGCGGGAGGACTTGGGGTGGTCGTCTTTTTCGTGGCCATCCTCTCCTCGCTCGGGGCGGGAGCGAAAATTTTATTCAGTAACGAATCCTCCGGCACCTCGGCCGACTTCGACCACGGGCGTATCCAGAGCGGCGCCTTTCTTCTGATGCTTTTTTACCTCGGCTTGTCGAGCGCCTGTGCGATTGCCTACAAGCTCGGCGGCATGGATTGGTTTCAAGCGATCAATCACGCCATGACGACCGTCTCGACCGGTGGCTTCAGCACCGAGGCGATGAGCATGGGGCAGTTCCAGAGCCCGACCCTGGAATGGATCTCGATTGTCTTCATGCTCGTCAGCGGGACAACCTTCGTCTACATCATCCGCCTATTCCGCGGACAGACACATATCCTCCGGCAAAGCAATGAGGTGTATTGGTTCTATGGATTGGTCGCAGGCACTACGCTACTGCTGATGGTTTTCCTGGTGGATCTGACAGGGCAGTTGCCCGACCACGAATCGCTACGCGTCTCCGCCTTTCAAGCTGTCTCGATTATCACTACGACTGGCTACGCGACCACAGATTTCAATCAGTGGCTCCCCCCCGCTGAGATGACACTCTTGCTCGTAATGTTCATCGGCGGCTGCTCCGGCTCGACCAGTGGCGGCGTGAAAGTCGTGCGTATCGTGATCGCGATACGCGCGGCGACGCGCAGCATCACTCACGCCTTTCGGCCGAATGTCACGATACCAATGCGGATGGGCGGGCAGACGCTCAGCGAGCGAGCGATCCACAGCGTGGTGCTCTTCATCATCCTGATGACGGCGCTTCAACTCCTGGCGATGCTCTTCGTCTCCGCGAACGAGCCCAACCTTTCCTTTGCCGGGGTCTTTTCCTGCGTGCAGGCGACTTTATTTAATATCGGTCCCGGCTTCGAAGAAGTGGGTCCAACGGAGAATTTCCAGTTCCTGCGCAGTAGCACGAAGATCTTCCTCTCCCTGCTCATGATCCTCGGCCGCCTGGAGCTGTACGCGGTCCTGGTGCTCTTCATTCCTTCGGCTTGGAAGCGCTTTTCGTAAACACAGTCCGGACAGGAGAATGATCGATAGCAAAGCGCAAATTCCGAATTAAGGCGTAACGGTCCAAAAAGACGATTTGACCTCCGCCATTCGCTATGTGCTCTCCGCGCGCCCTGCGTGCGTAAGCCAGGCGATGGTAGCACCCCACCCACCTTCCGGCTGGTCGGCTAACTGGAAGCGCTCGACGCGCGGATCGCGTTTGAGGAGCGCATGCACCGTCTCCCGGAGGGTGCCAATGCCCTTGCCGTGGATGATACGGATGCGGCGAATGTCTTTTTCCAGGCAGAGCTCGATATAGTCCGGCACCAGCTCGCCGACCTCAGATGGCCGGAAGGTGTGGAGGTCAAGTATGCCGTTGATCTCGAATTCGATGGCGTCGTCTTCGCTCATGCGTCCTCTTCCTTCGGCAGCGCTGGCTGCTTTTCGATGGCGGCGGGCTCGGGGAGTGGATCGGGGGCGGCACTGTCGAGGGCTTCGAACTTCCGGGCCGTCACCAGAAGACGGCTCTCGACAGAGCTAATCGCCTTGTTGTAATGACCAACCGTTTGGTCGAGGCTTTTACCGAGTTTAGCGAAGTGGCCAGTGACGACGCCAATGCGCTCATAGAGTTCCTTACCGAGGGCGGCAATCTCCTTAGCCTCACGAGCGATGGCCTCTTGCTGCCAGCCGAAGGCAATGGCCTTAAGTAGGGCGATCAGAGTAGTCGGCGTGGCAAGGATGACTTGGTTGTTTACACCCTGCTCGATCAGCATCGGGTCTTGCTCCAACGCGGCGCTGAAGATCGTTTCGTTGGGGATAAAGAGAACGACGAACTCGGGTGCGTTATCGAACTGCGTCCAATAGGACTTGGCAGAGAGCCCCTTAATGTGGTCGCGAATATGGCGGGCGTGAGCGATCATACGTTCTTTCTGCACGTCCGGATTGTCCGACTGTAAAGCGTCGAGGTAAGCGGCGAGCGGCACCTTCGAGTCGACGACCACCTGCCGCCCATTGGGCAGATTAATCAGCATATCAGGGCGCTGGCGCTGCCCATCGGCCGAGTCGACGGAGGCTTGCTCGAGGAAGTCCACGCGGTTGATCATGCCAGCCATTTCGACCGTACGGCGAAGCTGCATCTCGCCCCATTGGCCGCGGACTTGCGGCGCACGGAGGGCTTGCACGAGGCTGCCGGTCGTCCTACTGAGCTGGACCTGCGACTCGGCCAGCTGCTGAAGTTGCTGCTTAAGGGAGGCGTCGGTTTGGGTGCGGCGCTCTTCGATCTTTTCGACGCGCTCGTTGAAGGCTTTCAGTGCGAGGCCTACGGGCTCGACGGTTTGATGGATCGCCTCTTGGCGCTTTTCCAGATCGCCCTTCGCGCCCTCCTGGTATTTTTCGAGGGTGGACTTGGCGAGATTAAGAAAGGACTCGTTGTTGCGCGAAAGCGCTTCAGAGGAGAGCGCTTGAAAACTCTCTTTGAGCTGAGCGCGGGCTTGCTCCAACAAGGCGAGTTTTTCCTCCGCACTTTTCAATTCGGCAGCGTGCTGCGCCTCGAGACGGGCGAGCGCTTCCTTCGTCTTCGCATGGTTGCTGTTGAGCACGAAATAAACAAGCGCAGCCCCCAGAAATAAGCCAATAACGATACCAATAATAAGATCCATTGATGGTAGTTTGTGCTGAATTTCGAAGCGCTGGCAATGGCGGATTCATTTGCTGAAAATCTAACTCCTCACTTGACGGGTAGAGTCACAGGCATACTCCATACGAATGTGAACATCCTAATCATGCCACAAGACCGGAGCACCCATACCCGGGTGGCCTGTGCATTGTTGGCCGCATGGATTTTCATCCTGTCCCTAGCAGGCGTGAGCCCAGCACTGCACGGCTGGCTGCACGCGGACATCGCCCCTGGCTGTGCGCACGGATGCGGCACTGTGCCGGACGACGCACCGGCAAAAAGCCACGAGGACGGGCACTACTGTGGCGTTATTGCGCTGCAAGGAACCGACGCCCCGGTCATCGATCTAACCCTACCCGAGCGCAATCGTTACGAACGCTTCCACTTCGAGCCAGTCCATGAACGGCTCCATGCCCATGCGTCACAGCATCGCCTGCAAGCACGGGCACCCCCGATTGAAATCTAAGTTCAGACTCGCCTGCCGCAGCATGTGCCGCGGCGGGTTACTTCAACTTTAGATTTCAATTCCATGCATCACTTTTCTTTCAAGTGCGGTGCGCTACTCTGCGCCGCGATTCCACTTTCTTTTAACGCGCTCTCCGGCCAAACCAGAGGGCCGATTGACCAACTCGACGATTACATCGTCTCGGCCGGGCCGACAGCCCGCGCGATCAAAGACTTCGCCAGCCCCTTCAGTGCGCTCAATTCCGAGGATATTCAGCAGCAATCGGGCTCGACACTAGGCGACCTGCTGGACGGACAGCTCGGCGTCACCTCCACCAGCTTCGGAGGCGGCGCGAGCCGACCGATCATCCGCGGCTTTGACGGCCCGCGGGTGCGTATCCTGGATTCCGGGATCGAAGCACTCGACGCCTCCAGTACCAGCCCCGACCACGCCGTCGCTACCGAGCCCCTCTTGGTCGAGCGCGTCGAAATCCTCCGCGGCCCCTCCACCCTTCTCTACGGCAGCTCCGCCATCGGCGGGGTCGTCAACGTGATCGGCCGGGAGATCCCCCGCACACCGGTTACCGAACTCGGCACGATTGAAGGCGGCCTTGAGCTCAGCCACGACACCGCAACAGACGGCGAAAGCGCGCTTGGTTACGCGAAGGCTGGTGGTGAAAGCTGGGCGATCAGCGTGACCGGCCTGAAACGGGAGAACGACAATTATGACATCCCGGGCGATGCTGAATCAGTGAGTGGCACCCTCGAAAACAGCTTCTTCGAAACCGATGCCTATTCCGTCGGTGGCACTTGGTTTCTCGACCAAGGCAGTTACTTCGGCCTCTCCTTCGCCAGTTATGCATCGCGCTACGGGGTGCCCGGGCACAGTCACCAACACGAAGACGAACATGGCGAGGAATCCGTCTCGATCTATCTAGATCGCAAGCGCTACGACGCCGAATTGGTCTTGATCGAGCCGCTCGCATGGATTGAGGCCGCACGCTTCCGCTTGGGCTACACCGACTACGAACACACCGAACTGGAGGGCGATGAAACCGGAACCAAATTCGAGAATGAAGGTTGGGAATTCCGCGGCGAGATCGCCCACGGGCCGCTCGGCTTCTTCGACGAAGGCGTCGCTGGTGTGCAAGTCTCCGACACGGACTTTTCGGCAATCGGCGAAGAAGCCTTCACTCCTGCGGCCACCACGCGGAATCAGGCTTTCTTTGTCAGTGAACACATCCACGGCGACGAACTACACTGGGACTTCGGCGCCCGGGTGGAGCACCAATCGATCGACGCCGAGGGCGCGGCTAGCAGCTATTCGGGCACTGCTCTGAGCTTCGCATTGAACGCCACCTGGAAGTTTGCAGAAGATCATTCGCTGGCGCTCTCATTGCAACGCTCGCAGCGCCATGCGATTTCGACCGAACTCTATGCGGACGGGCCACACCTCGCGACCGAGCAATACGAGCTCGGCGATGACGACCTCGACCTAGAAACCGCCTATGGCGTGGATGTCCGCTACAGCTACAGCGGTAGGGATTGGTCCGCTTCGGTTTCGGCCTTCTACACCTACTTCGAGGACTACATCTTCGCGGCCGAAACCGGCGCCGAAATAGACGAACTCCTGGTCTATCAGTTTACTGCAGTCGATGCCCTGTTCTGGGGCTTCGAAGCTGAGGTCGATTACCTCGCCAACCAGTCCGGCGACACATCCGTGAGGCTCGGCCTACTGGCCGACTATGTGTGCGCGACCAACGAAGACACCAATGAAGACCTGCCGCGGATCCCACCACTACGCATCGGTGGTAAAGTCCGCGTCGACCACGGGCCGTGGTCGACCGGCCTATTGCTACGCCACAACTTCGTACAGACCAACACCGCACCGAACGAGCACGAGACAGACGGCTTCACCGAACTGCAACTAGACCTCTCGCGCAGCTTTGTCATGAAGAGCGGAGAGTGGACGCTTTTCGCCCAAGCTCGCAACCTGCTGGACGAAGCAATCCGCCACCACAGCTCCTTCCTTAAGGAGGTGGCACCGCAACCTGGCCGGAGCCTGCGCGTCGGCGTGCGTTTTAAATTCTAAAAAAGCATACGTGTTCCCCCTCAAGCCCTGCGGCAGCGACTTGTCACGCAGGGCTTTTGGGGCTTTTGCCCCTTTTTGGACTTTTAACTGCACAAACGCAAAAATCGGCTTCGTATTTCAATAAAAAACCTCATCCAGAAACAAGCCTTTTGCCGGTGCCGTCACGATGCGATGCGTACGTTGCTTGGATTCAAGAATCTCCGCGATATTTCCAGGAGAAAGTCGGCCACGGCCGACCGCATAAAGTGCGCCCGCGAAGCTGCGCACCATCCGGTAAAGAAAGCCGCTACCCTCAGCGTCGAGGCGCAGGTGCTTGCCTTTTCGTCTTAGGGCTAGCCGGGTGACAGTCTTGACCGGATTCGGATCGCTGTCCTTGCCGTGGCTCGCGCTGTATGCAGTAAAATCGTGTGTGCCTGTGAGCACCTCGGCGGCGGCTTGCATCGCAGCCAGATCGAGGGGCAAATCGCGGCAAGCCCACACATAGCGGTCATCGACTGGGTCGGCGCGGCCGAGATAGTAACGGTAGATGTAGCGCTTACCTTTAACTGAGAAGCGCGCGTGAAAATCCTCCCCAATCGGGCGCAATGAGTGAATACGGATTGAGGAAGGCAGGATGGAATGCAGTGCCCGAATGAGTTTCTCGGGTGCATGTGCCCAATCTGCATCGAAGTGAAAGCACTGGCCACGCGCATGCACACCAGCATCAGTACGCCCGCTGCCTTGGATCTGCAAGGCACGGTCGAATACCTGCGTCAGCGCGGCTTCAAGATAATTTTGCACGGCACGGCCACCGGGCTGACGTTGCCAGCCGTCGAAGTCGGTGCCATCATAGGCGCAAATGCACTTCCAACGCATAAACAGGTGATTCTTCGCAAAGCTCTAGCGAATGCAAGCCAGCGAAGCCCGTTTCTAATCGAGCCATCCACTCTAACCAAAAACCTGCCGTCGGAGCCCCTGTATTACCCTTATATTGCCCCAATCGGAGCCACGTAAACGATTCACCTTCGGAGGATGTTTTCGCGCCTTCTCCATTTGCCATTTACCGACAAAGCCTCGCACAAATTCCTCCGAACCCAAGACCGCGCCGTCTGTTAAATAGCGCACACGACAGCGGAGCACATCAGCGATGGGCAAGAGGCCGTCATCCTTTTCTAGAACTTTTAAAGCTTGTTGCCGCGTCATTTCCGGCAAACCAGGCTCCGCAGCCCGCTTGCCAAAGATCAAAGAGCGATGCGCTTGCAAGGCTGCCGCGCACGCCGTGTCTCCTGCCAAATCCGCACCTAAGCGGCTAGCCCAGACCCGAACCAAGCCCTTTCGCATCTCCTCGCATCCAGCAACCGCTTCGCCATAACCACAAAAGCGGTAATCCTTCGGATCCTCGACCAGCCCCGCCCGAACCGGATTCAGATCTATGTATGCGGCCATTGTCTGCAGAGGAGCTCCCTTGCCCTCGACCAAAACCGACTTAAAGCGATCCGCCCAGAGAGTCCCATAGCGATCATGATTGCGGTTATACCAGACAGAAAAGCGCTGCTTCACCGCTTTCATGAATTCAGAAATATCGCCCATCCGAGCCAGCAACTTCTTACGAATTGCATCCGCCTCTTCGCCACCTGTCTCCAGCTTCGCCCTCATCTCCTTCGCGGAGGCCTGCTGGTATTGAGTCGGCTTCGGATAGAGCACCCGATAGCGACGAAGGAGCTCCTCATCTGCGAGCACCTGCTCATCTGGCACGCTAACGAGGACATGGAAATGGTTCGACATCACACAATAGGTCAAAACCTCTACTCCCGCGAAATCAGCAACTTGCCAGATCATCTTGCGCAAAATCTCCTTCTCCCTGTCGCCAAACAATCGCTCCCCATTGACCACACGCGTCATGCAATGATAGGTCGCCGTAACCCCGCTCAACTTCGTCCTTCGTCGTCCTCTCATGTAGACTATGCAAAACAAGCCTACCGGCCACGTCAAACAAATACTTATAGCCTGGCATATGTTTTTGATACTTGCTCTCTTTTACTTTTGAGTGAGGATGCGAGGATGCAGGAAATCGAATTTTGGCAATATGGGCTCATCGCGACGGGTGCGTTTCTGGTGGGGTTGGGGAAGGGCGGCTTGCCGGGCGTGGGCAATCTGACGGTGGTGCTGATGGCGCTGGCGCTGCCCGCTAAGGCTTCGGTGGGGATCTTGTTGCCGATCTTGATCTCAGCCGACCTCATTGCTGTGTTGGTCTATCGACGTCATGCCGAGTGGCGCTACATCTGGAAGCTGGCGCCCTGGATGATCACGGGGATCGTGATTGGGTATTTCGTTTTTAGCTGGGTCGACGATGGGCAAGTGCGCTTTCTGATCGGCTTTATCTTGCTGAGTATGACGGGCGTGCACTTGTATCGAAAGTGGTTACGTCGTCACGCTACTGAGGCGGACGCCCTGCCCCATCACTCAGCTTTCATCAGTAGTGCAGGTGTGATCGGTGGCTTCGCCACGATGGTGGCGAATGCTGCAGGCCCAGTTGCGGCCCTCTACTTTATAGCCTCCGGCCTGCCGAAATATGCATATATAGGAACCTCGGCCTGGTTTTTCCTACTGGTTAATCTTTTTAAAATCCCCTTCATGGTGGACTTGGGTATTATCGACGGGCCTTCGATCCGGTTCAGCGCAAGCTTCATGCTCTTTGCTGTCTTGGGTGCGGGGATCGCACCGTTGATCGTGAGGCATATCAATCAAAAGGTCTTTGAGTTTTTGATTTGGTGCTTTGTGATCGTGGGCGGGCTGAAACTAGTTATACCTTAAGAACATGAGCAAATCGACACGCAAACTTTGGGCGGCGCACATTGCATGTGGCGGGAGGCAGACGGTCAAGCGGGCGCAAACTGAAGTCAGACTGGGGGCGCCATTTCGCGGTCGTGTGCTGGGCATCGACCCCAGCCTGCGCGGGAGTGGCTTCGCGGTGCTCGATTATAGCGCCGACGGCACTGCGCGCATCCTCGAAGCGGCTACACTGAAGATTCCTCCGAAGATATCGATGGCTGAATGCCTTGGCGCGATCGGCAACCAAGTGGACGATTTTCTCAACCAGCACTCAATCGACCATGTGGCCGTGGAGCAGACCATCTACGTGCAGAACTTCCAGACCGCACAGATTCTCGGTGCAGCGCGCGGTGCGGCGATCGGCACTGCCGCGATGCGCGGCCTGCCTGTGTTTGAATACGCTCCTCTTCGGATTAAGCAGGCTGTAGTGGGCATGGGGCGAGCCAGCAAAGAGCAAGTTGCCCGCACGATCCAAAATATCACAGGCACCAATTTCGAACTTCGTTTCGACGAAAGCGATGCAGCCGCTGTCGCTCTCTGCCATGCCTTTACATGGCGCGGACATTGAGTATATCCTTAACTTATGGACACAGATACCCCTGCGACGAAATTTGGCAGTCAGCCAGAGAACAAGAAAAGCTTCACCTACGACGGCCCCACCGATGAGGAAATCCGTCTGCGAGCCCTGAACTGCTCCAAGGATCGGTTGCTCTCAATCGTAGGACACGACCTGCGCTCAGCTATCGGTGGCGTACTGGCGGCCGCATGCATGCTTGACAAGTGCCTCGACCAGAACGATATCGAAGGCGCCAAACGCCTGAGCGGGCAGATTCGTAAGGCCACACACGACGCCGACGATTTACTGAAAGACCTCGTAGCCTGGACCCGCAACTCCGGCCATGAACTCAAGTTCCGTCTCGAAACCATTGATATTCTGCAGCTATTGGAAACCGAAGTCGACAGGCTCCACTCGCTGGCTAACCCCAAAAATCAACGCATTACGATCGAGGCATTTGATTCGGGTCTGATTCGAGCCGACCCTTTTATGTTGCAAGTGACTTTTCGGAACCTTCTGACCAACGCGGTCAAATTTTCGCATCCAGGTGGTGAGATCAAGGTCTGTATCTACCGTCAGCCCGGGCACTGGAAGTTTCAGGTCAAGGACCAAGGCATCGGCATGTCAAAAGAAGTGCAATCGATACTCCTGAAGATCGACGACCGAAAGCAAAAGAGCGGCACCTCAGGAGAGATGGGTTCGGGCCTGGGACTATTGCTCTGCGAAGACTTCATACAACGCCACGGTGGCCACCTAACCTGGGAGTCCACACTAGGCGAAGGCAGCACTTTTTCTTTCACTATCCCTGATCTACTCGGCTGATTCTTCAATGTCTCTTAAAGTATGCATCACAGGTGTAAGCTCCGGCTTGGGGCACGGTTTAGCTAAAGTTTACTTAGAGCGGGGTGCCCTCGTCTACGGCTGCAGTCGACGGGAGCCTCCCGAACTTATAGCACAAGGCCTACGCTATGCATCGGTCGATCTGGCTAACACCAAGGCGGGCGTGGATGCCTTTGCTCAGCTGATCCAGCCTGCATCCTACTTTGACATCGTCATCCTAAATGCGGCCAAACTCGGCAAGATACGGGATATGGCTGACACCCCCCTCGACGATCTAAGGGAGACTATGGAGGTCAACGTCTGGGCGAACAAGTGGCTGCTCGACAGGTTATTTTCCGAGTCGCGACGAATCGAGCAAGTTGTGGCGATCTCTTCTGGTGCGTCGCAATCCGGGAGCCGTGGCTGGAATGGCTACAGTATCTCCAAAGCAGCGCTCAACATGCTGATCAAGCTCTACGCAGGCGAGCGGCCTCAAACACATTTTACAGCGCTCGCACCCGGGCTGGTCGACACCGCAATGCAGGAGTATCTGACGAGTCTTCCTGAAGACCTTCGCTACCCGCCACTGAATATTCTTAAAGCCGCCAAGGGCACTGATCAAATGCCCGATAGCGAAAGCTGTGCCCGCCGGTTAATCGAGGCCTTTCCTCGGCTCCTGAAACTCCAAAGCGGCGTCTACGCAGACATACGAAAGCTCTAGGAAGTTACTTCGTCTCCCAAAGTTTTCCGAGATAGGCTTCAAAAGCATACCAGCTTTCAATGTATTCTTCCAATTGGTAGAGACATTCTGCGCGCCAGTAATAAACGTGCAGCGGTGGTTGATCCGTATAGAGCAACCGGTCAACAATTGGCAGCGCTTTCTCGTAAGCACCCTGTTGGGTATATACGTAGAGGAGCGCCGTGCCTTTCATAATATCCTCGGAGGCGACGGCGTATTCACGCATGAGCCTTGAAAGCGTAGTCTCATCAAGTTGAACTGCGGGAATCTCTGGCACTTCAAGGTGTTGGCGAATGATCTCAACGGCCTCTTTAAAATCGACTCGATTCTTTTCAACTAGAGACCATAACCACCAAAGGTCATTCAGAGAACCTCCGTAGTCCGTCAAAAAGCCGGCCACCGAATCGAGGTCACCAATTTGTATCCAGTTTCGCACAATCTTTGTACGCTGCTCTCGATTAAACCGAAACAAGCTGGGATCCCTCGCCAACTCGATACGCAATTCGCGCAAGAATCTTTCCCCTGCAATATGGCACAAGAAATAGGTGCGGTAATGTGGATCCAGCTCAGAGAGTCGTGCCATGCGCTCCATTGTGTCGGGCGAGCTTTTGGCGTAGTTCAGCATCTGACCGAAGTAGCCATCCTTATCATTCAGCTCCCGAAAAAGTGCCAAGCGCCATGCCGCAATCGCACGTGCCGTATCATAGGGCAGCCAGACTTTGCCCTCCTCGAAACTGACTTCGCCGAGAATCGGCTCCGCGAAACGGGCCCGACGGAAGTCGGCCGCGGCTTTGTCGCGGTCACCGCTAGCCACTAAGGTGAGTTGCGCCCTTTGAAAATATGCGCGCCAATCGAGTGGGCGAATTGCGATCCAATGATCGACCACAGCCCGCGCTTGCTCGAAATCAACCGCATCGATATGAGCATGCAGCGCCGCCTCGTCTTGGGGGATGCGAATTGAAGAGTGCCAAGGCTGCCGGAAGACCCCGGCTGCGAACCAAACTAAGCCTATCGCCAAAAGTGATCCCCCTAAAATTCGCCAAATTCTCGGCGGTAGCGATCCAGTCGCTAACCCCCTCTTGGGCAGAGCCAAAACTGCAAAAAGAATCGCGAAATAAACAGTTCCCGGCTGGTGGCCAGGCACATCGACCCATCCATGCAACAAGAAAAGGGCTACCACCACAAAAGCGAGTATACGCAAACCCGCACCCGCGCCCTGCGTGAAGCCACGACAAAGCCGCGCATAGGCATATAAAAAGACCCCGAAGAAAGCCACTGCCAGCAAGCCCCCCTCGGCTGCGAGCCATAGAATGTCGCTTTCAGGATGAACCACGGGCTCATAGTCGGCCGAAGCCTTTCGGTATTGAGGAAAGACCGCAGAAAAATTACCCAAACCGAATCCGCTCAACGGGGCATCCATCACCATATCGGCAGTATCTTTATACATTTTAAGGCGAAAATCATCGCGCACTTCAGAGCCCGAAGTCGCGAAATCAATCATTCGATCGACCATCTGCTCATTACGGGTTACCACCAGACTAAAAGCCACAATGACGAGCGGAAAACCCACTTTTAAAACGCGGGGCAAAGAACGCGCACGAAGACTTAACAAAAACCATAAGCCCACTCCGATAAGATAGAGCAAAACGCCCGCGCGCGAGACGCTGAACACCAAGCCCAGTAGACAAAGCACACTGGCAGGGACACCCACAAGCGGCTTCAGTGCACGCGTTCGCACAGCCTCCATCGCATATGCAAAGGTGGCCACCCCACCCAGTGCAAGAAAACCAGTCGTCAGATTCCGATTCGAGAAAAGGCTGAAAGCAGTCGCATCCTCCGCTCCTGAGTGAAGGGCTCCGCTCAGATTCCCCCATATTACCGCCCCCGCGAAACCGGCTAGGAGAATGGAAAGCCAGAAAAACAATCGCCGCCGACCGGGCAGATTAATCTTCAACTGCAACGCAGCATAGAACCAAGCAAAGCCAGCCGCGGCCATTACCCAAGTCTCGAAACTGATCCAAGGCTGCACGGATAAGACAGCGGGTAGCTCCATATCCAAGGAGCTGATCGCCTCAGTTCGCCAACCAGCGGTCGGCCAATAGAACTGAGGCAAAAAGGCGAGTAAGAGACTCCCGAGCAAACCAAGGACGCCCATATCGCCGAGCTTACCAAGGCCGA
This sequence comes from Opitutia bacterium UBA7441, assembly GCA_002480015.1. Classification (GTDB taxonomy): domain Bacteria; phylum Verrucomicrobiota; class Verrucomicrobiia; order Opitutales; family Coraliomargaritaceae; genus Thalassobacterium. The sequence goes on along the minus strand of DLQD01000093.1, from coordinate 7,875 downwards.
TCGAGGGTGGATGGCACAAAAGAAACAGCCCTGGCAAAATCAAAGCCATGCCCAGGGCGGCGGCGTTGTAGCTTCCCCCGAGAAGCACGATGAGAAAGACACCTAGGAATGCGGCAAGGAAGCCCTTATAAACCGGCTGTTCTTTTTTATGCCCTGAAAAGCGGATCGTGCGCCTCGATGGCGGTGGCGGCGGTGCGAAGGAGCACGTGGTCACCGGACCAGACTTAGACCTCGAACGCTGCCCCAAGTCCGAAGAATGTGGCAGAGGCTGCTTTTTTGATCGGCGACGATGTCGACTTCTGCTTCTATCCTTCATCCGCTTCGATTTGTATTCTTTAGCCACTAATAGCCATCGTTTCGTTGTGCCCCTGAGTTCCGATTTGGATCCGTGCAATAATGGGAGCAAACATAAAATTGATAAACTGGCTGCGTGGTGTTCACATTTTTGAGGATTATGAGACCACTGTGGATAAAGATAGTTTGAGCAATTAGCCAGTAAAACTGACCGCCTTTCCATTGACGATACGTGCATCATAATTCCACGCAATCGAACGGACTTCATAATTTACAAAAGCTCTCGTCTTCACTGGCAGGGGCTTTTTCGTATCGACCCATTCGGCTCGTTGGCTCTAATTCATGTTTAGCTACGTGCCCACCTGATGCCTCACACCATCCAAAACGACCAAACCATCACCGGCGTCCTCGAGCGAATCATCTACTTCAACGAGGAAAACGCTTATTGCGTGGCCGAAGTGCAGGTAGCCGACAGCAAGCGACCTGTTACCGTGCTCGGCGCTCTGCCCGGCGTGCAATGTGGCGAGACCCTCCGACTTGACGGCCATTGGGCGCGCCACTCGACTCATGGTGACCAATTCAAGATCGCCCAATTCAAATCGCAGCTACCCGCCTCGGTGCACGGCATCCGCAAATACCTCGGTAGCGGCCTCATCCATGGCATCGGTAAATCCTACGCCAAGAAGATTGTCGATCACTTCGGCGCCGACACACTTCGCGTCATCAGCGAAGAGTCCGGCCGGCTCCACGAGATCCCCGGCATCGGCAAGCAGCGCGCCAAGTCGATTAAGGCCGCCTGGGACGAGCAGAGCGCCGTGCGCGACGTCATGATGTTCCTGCAGACCTATGGTGTGACGCCCTCGCAGTGCGTGCGCCTCGTCAAAAAATACGGCAGTGGCGCCAAGCGCATTCTGCAGGACGAACCCTATCGACTGGCCGAGGACATCGAGCGGATCGGATTCAAGACTGCCGATAAGATCGCCCTTAACCTCGGCTTTCCGACCAACTCGAAGGAGCGGATCGACGCGGGCGTACTCCATACCATGCGCCAGCTAGAGGACGAAGGCCACACCGTCGGCACTGAGACGATGATTCTCGAACAGGCCACCCAGTTGCTCTCCCTCGAGCCCGCGCTCATTCAACAGCGCATTCGAGCGCTCGATCAAATGGAGCGCCTCTACGGCATCCAAGCGCGTGACCAGAACCAGGAAGCCCTCGGGCCGGCCTATCAGCTGCCCGCCACTGCAGGTGCGGAGAAGCGTATCGCCGAGGCCATCGCCCGCATCGCTCGGACCGAGTCGATCCTCCCCGCGATTAAAATAGACGCCGCGGTGCAATGGGCAGAAGCGCGAGCTGGCTTCAAACTGGCCGACCAACAAACAATCGCCCTGCGCAATACCCTCGCAGCCAAGGTCTCTATTATTACCGGCGGCCCTGGAACCGGGAAAACCACCATCCTCCGCGCCGTGGTCGACATCCTCCGCGCCAAGCGCGTCCGCATGTTGCTCGCTTCCCCTACGGGCCGTGCCGCCCAACGACTCTCGGAAGCTGCCGGCGCACCCGCCAGCACCATCCACCGTCTGCTCAAATACGATGCTGCCACCCGCAGCTTCACCTACCACGAAGACAACCCGATTCCCTGCGACTTCCTCGTCCTCGACGAGACCAGCATGCTCGACACGCGCCTCGCCGCCAGCCTCTTCCAGGCGATCCCCAGCGGTGCACATCTCCTTCTTGTGGGCGACGCTGATCAACTGCCCAGCGTTGGCGCGGGCAACCTCCTCGGTGACCTTATGGCCGCGCCGCCGGCCAAAGTCACCCGCCTCGACACCATCTATCGACAAGGAAAAGAGAGTGGCATCGTGACTACCGCGCACGCCATCCTGCACGGCGAGACGCATCCCGGCGTGACCTTCCGCAGCCTGCGCGATCTAGACCCGGAAAAAGACTTCACCTTCATCGAGGCCGAACAGCCTGAACAATGCATGCAGGCGATCAAATATTTGGCCAAGGAATACATTCCAAAGGCGCACGACATCGACCCGATCAAAGACCTGCAAGTGATGTCGCCCATGCACCGGGGCACAGCAGGTATTACGATTCTGAATACGGAACTTCAAGAAGCGCTCAACCCAAAGTCCAAAGCCGAATCGCGCCTCCGCTCCGACCCGGATTACACGCCCGCCGTGCAAACCCACTTTCGCGAAAAGACCCGGAAGCCACTTCCCGTGGAGATCGAATACGGCAGCGCCACCTACCGGATCGGCGACAAAGTCATCCAGACACGCAACAACTACGACAAGAACGTCTTCAACGGGGACACCGGCATCATTAAAGCCATCGCCGCCGACAGCTCCGGCCTGACTATCGAGTTCGACCAGCTCGTAGAATATACAAGGAGCGAACTCTCGGAACTGCAACACGCCTACACCATCTCCATCCACAAGAGCCAAGGCAGCGAATACCCCGTCGTCATCATCCCCTTACTCAAACAGCACTTCCTCCTGCTCCAGCGTAACCTCGTCTATACAGGCATCACCCGCGCGCGGCGGAAGGTCTACATCGTCGGTTCGCTCGACGCGTACGCTATGGCTGTAAAAAACAATGAGCAAAAAGTCCGTCGCACCCATCTGCAAACGCGCCTGCGTAAAGCGATGGAAGCCTCTAGTAGCGGCGGCTTGAGCCACCGCATGACGCATGGACAGAGCGATGGTGGCAGCTGAACCGACACTACGAATCACTGCGCCAGTTCGTTGATCGCGCGGAGGTCGAGCTTGCCGGTAGACAGCAAGGGAATCACTTCAACCTGACGGATTTCTTTAGGGATCCACAAATTACTGAACCCCGCAGCGCTCAGGTTTTCGCGCACGTCTTCGATCACCAAATCGATCGCCGCAATCACGACGAGCGCTTCGCCTTTGACCTCGTCAGGGCGCCCAGCGACGGCGATCAGAGGGAACTCGGAATCCTCCAGGCTGAAGGCCTTAACCAGCGCTTCTTCGACCGTGCCATGGGGCACCATCTCGCCGCCGATTTTGGAAAAGCGTGAGAGCCGGCCCTCAATATAGAGGAAGCCGTGTTTGTCGAAGCGCGCTAAATCGCCCGTGATAAACCAGTCCCCATCCTTCACCTCGGCCGTGCGTGTCGGCTCGTCTAGATAGCCTGTAAAAATATTCGGCCCCTTCAGCGCAAGCAAGCCGACCGAATGGACCTCCAGCTCTTCCATCGTATCCGGATTCAGGATACGCGCAGCCTGCCCTGGGAGCATGCGGCCGACCGAGCCCCGGCGGTGGCCATCACTGGAGTCGCCAGGGTAGCGGACGCCCTGAGGCGCCTTGGGCAGATTGACACTGACGACCGGCGAGGTTTCCGTCAACCCGTAACCCTCAAGATACTGGCTGCCGAAGCGCGCCTCCCAAGCCTCGGCGAAGCCCGCAGGTGTCTTTTCCGCGCCAGCGATCACATACTTAAGCGAGGCCAGCTTCTTCGGTTCAATCCGATTAATGTAGGGCTTAAAGAAAGTCGGTGTCCCGACCAAGAGCGTAGCTGACTCGGCCTCAATAGCATCGGCGGTCTTTTTAACTTCGAGCGGCGACGGCAGCGTTACGACGGCACAGCCACGCAGAAGCGGATACCAAAGCGTAACGGTGAACCCGAAACTGTGGAAGATAGGTAGGTTGGCGACCAGCTTCTCCGCGGCTGGCAAGAGACCGGACACATCGATCTGGGCGCAGTTGCCGAGGATGTTGCGGTGGGTCAGCACCACGCCCTTCGGCAGGCCCGAGCTACCACTAGTAAAAAGTAGCGCCGCTTCGCGGCCACCGCCTTCGGCGGGAACTTTCAGCCACTTGGCTAAGAGTTTGGCCGGACATAGCCGGATCGCCCCTAGGAAGAGGAACGTCTTAGCCTTAGGCAGAGACTTCAGTTCCTCGACCATGTCCACCACCCCGCTGTCCGGCCAGGGGAACAGCGGCATCTTTTGTTGCACGCGCTCGGTCGTGAGTAGGCAATCAACGTCCGCTTTTTTCAAGCAGGCCTCTATACTGGCCGGCCCGAGGGTGAAATTCAGATTGACAGGTACTTTGCCCGCAAGGACGACGGCAAGGTTCGCGATATAGCCGCCCAAGCCAGGAGGAAAGACGATGCCGACACGCGGCTTCGAGGTCCATGCGCTGAGGCGCTTCGAAAGCATATAAGCGACGGCGAGAAGAAACCCGCTTTTCATACTACGCCGCTGTAAGGTGCAGTCGACGATGAGCTCCCGCCGCGGGCTACGCGCGAGGGCAACAAAGCTTTCAAAGGCTAGGTGGCTTTCCAGCTCAGGGCGCTGCCGGAAGCTGGCCTCATCGAGGTCGATGGTCGTCTTCAAACCCATTCAGTCAATCGATTCATCTTCTTGCGCGTCCTCAATTGCACGAACTTTGAGCACGGCTTCGAGCAAGGCCTGCTTGAGCTCCTCGAAGCCTTCATCGGAAACGCAGGAGATGGGGTAGACCTTTTCTTTCACCTTCTTTTTAAACGCTTTGAGATTCTCAGGCGCATTGGGCTCGTCCATCTTATTAGCGCAAATCAGCTCAGGCTTGCGCGCAAGACCGGGCATATAGAGCTTGAGTTCGTTGATCAGCACGCGGTAGTCCGAGAGCGGATCGCGCCCGTCGGTGCCCTCCATGTCGAGCATAATGACAAGCACTTTGCAGCGCTCGACATGTTTGAGAAAGCGGTGGCCAAGCCCGCGATTCTCACTGGCCCCTTCAATCAAGCCGGGGATGTCGGCCACCGTAATCCGCTCGTATTGCTCAGGGTATTCTAAAACACCAACCGTAGGAAAGATGGTCGTGAAGGGATAGGCACCGGTCTTAGGGTGCGCGTTGGTCACCATATTCAGCAAGGTCGACTTACCCGCATTGGGGAAGCCAATCAGACCGACATCGGCGATCGTTTTAATAATCAACCGAAAATCGCCCTCCTCGCCAGGCTTACCCAGCGTGAACTGGCGGGGTGCTTGGTTGGTCGATGATTTGAACTGGGCGTTGCCTTTGCCGCCGTCGCCGCCTTCGAGTAAGAGCACCTGTTGGCCATGCTCGAGGACTTCAGCAATAGGGTCGCCCGAATCTCGATCGACCACAATTGTACCGACGGGCAAGCGGAGGGTAATATGTTCGCCGTTGGCGCCGTGCTGATCGCTGCCGCGGCCCGGTTCACCGTTCTTGGCCTGCCAGCCCGGCTTGAAGTGGAAATCCGTCAAATCGGCCACGTTGGTGTCGCCGACAATATAGACATTGCCGCCGCGACCGCCGTCACCTCCGTCGGGGCCTCCTTTGGGCTCATACTTCGCACGGCGAAAGCTAAAACAGCCGTCGCCCCCTTTGCCCGCCTTGAAACTGACTTTGACCTCGTCGTAAAACATGACCTCTTTTCAGCGGACTCCCGGCGCATTGCAAATCTAATCCCCCAAGGTTTCGGTGACTGCCTGGCGGATAGTTCCGTTTGTCAGGCTCTGAGGCAAGACTGTGACTTCGCCGTCTGGAGCATACAGCAGGTAGAGCGGCACTCCGGAACGGCCGAAGCTTTCGAGGGCATCAGTAATCTGAGAGTCGCGACGCGTCCAATCAGCCTCCAGAGCAACGATGCCCCGCTCCACGAAAAGCGCTTCCGTCGCTTCCGTGCGCAAGGCCAGCTTCTTATTGACCTGACAAATCAAACACCAACTGGCGGTGAAATCGACAAAGACAGGGCGACCCGCGGCCAACTCGGCCTCGACCCGCTCGGACGACCAGGCCTGCCACTGCCCAGAGGCCTCTCCAGCGGATGCGTCAGCGCCATATTCTCGGTAGGCCACTTGAGTCTGCTGGATGCCAAAGTAGAGCGCCCACAGGACGAAAGTCAGGGCGAGCAGCTTAGCGCCCACCCGCACACGCTTCAATCGAACCGGCGCGCCCCAGCGGCCGAAAATCCAGGCGGCCACCGCGCAGACGAGCACCATGAGAAGCAAGGCAAACATCGCATCGACTCCGCCTTGTCGGCCGGCCACATAGATCAAGAAGACGGCCGCTGCCATCAATAAAAAGCCCATCCCCTGCTTGAACGACTCCATCCAGAGTCCAGGCTTCGGTAAGAAGCCGACCAGCTTCGGAAAAACCGAAAGCAGCAGGAACGGCGAGGCCAAACCCAAGCCCATCATTCCAAAAATGAGCAAGCCCGTGCCCACACTGGCCTGCACCGCAAGCCCACTGACGCCGGCGACAAGTGGCCCCATGCAGGGCGCACCGACGACCGCCGCGAGAACGCCCATACCGAAGGAGCCGAATAGGTCGTTGCGCCTAGCGATGGAGGCATCGGCACCGACGAGACGGCTACCCAGCTCATAAACGCCGAGTAGATTAAGCCCGAAAAGAAAGAAGATCGCGGTTAAGACCACCACAAAGCCGGGGCTCTGCAGCTGGAAACCCCAGCCGATCTGCTCGCCGACCGCGCGGAGCAAAAAGAGAGCGCCCGCCAGTGCCAGAAAGCTCAACACCACGCCAGCCGTATAAGCCAGTCCGTGGCGCAAGGCATCGCTCCGCGTATGCCCCGCATGCTTCAATAAAGAAAAGACCTTCAGCGACAACACGGGAAGCACACAAGGCATAATATTTAAGATCAACCCTCCAAGAAAGGCCAGAGCCAGAAAGCCTGGTAGGCCCAGCGACAGAAGGCCCTGCTCAAAACCAACTGACTCAAGCTCCGTCGGCTCATGAATAAGGGCAGGCGGTGCGTCTCCGATCTCGACGGTGACCTGCCAAGCCTTCTCGCCGGACTGCAGAATACCACGAATTGAATTCGGTGGTGCATCCAAGAACTGTACGTCCAGCGGTAAACGCAACTCAGCCCGCTTCGACGCAGGGTAACTCAAAGTCTGTTTCTCATTAGGGTCGATATAGCCTTCTTTTTCCGCATAAAAATAAAGGTCGTCGGGAATCGCCTCGCCTTCAATCACGAGCTCTAATTCGGAATTATCGGGATAGGCGGAAACGACCCATGGACTTTGCTCTTTTGGCTGCCGGGCACGTGTCTTTTCAAAGGCATCAGCATCCACTCCCGGCAATGCCTTGGCCGCTACCGGCATTGAGATTTCTAGACTCGCGCCGCCCGGCAGGCAGGCTTCTTTGCAAATCAGCCAAAATAAATCGGCAGCAATACTCAGGATCTGCCCTAGCTCAAGCGTATCCGAGGCGCGCATCGTCACGATCAAGACGACTTCCTCCTCATACCCGTAGCTCATTAATCCACCGAGTTCGATACGTTCTGGTGCCGGCCACTGAATCTCCCCGGCCTCGATACCTTCGGGCAGAGTCCACTCGATCGAAGTCGCCAAGCCACTTGCACCGGGATTTTGCCAATAGATGTGCCAGTGCTCTTCGAGTTTAAATCGCACTGCGAGGTCGAAGCTCGCACCGGGCACGATGGCGCTCTGCGCTGCGATGAGCTCAACTGTGGCGTGCTCGGCCTGCACTGGCGCGGCACGCGCGGCTCCAGCGGCGAATAAAATAAAGAAAAAGCAAAGACGCGTCAGAGTAAGCAGCATAGAATAGAGATAGCATG
>DLQD01000063.1 GCA_002480015.1 Opitutia bacterium UBA7441 | reverse complement strand
TGGCGATCGCCGAGTCCTGTACGGGGGGCTTACTCTGCGATGCCTTTACCAACCTCGCTGGTGCGTCCAAAGTCTTTGTCGGGGGTGTCGTTTGCTACTCCAACGATGTCAAAGTTTCCAAAGTCGGCGTGCCCGAGTCGATCATCGAACAACACGGTGCCGTCAGTGCGGAGTGTGCGATCGCCATGGCTTCCGGCATCGCTGAAAATCTCTGCTCCGACTACGGCCTCAGTGTGACGGGCTTCGCCGGCCCTGACGGCGGTGATGAGAAAAACCCTGTTGGCACGATTCATCTAGGCTACCATTCACCCGTGGGCGTCTGGTGCAAAACGGTGCGCTACACCGGCGGCCGACTTGACGTCAAAGCCCGTGCCGTCCACGCTGCGCTCGACTGGATGCGCCGTAAGTTGCGCAAATACAAGGTCGAGGAATTCCTTAGCTGCGGCGAGCGGGATTAAGTAAGTAGCGGCATTCTTAGCGCTTCCGCCTTGCCCTCTTGAGAGGAGGCTCCGAGACTGTTGGCTTACATGTCAGCGAAACCATTTACATTTATCTGCGGGGACGACGATTACCTAGTTTCGGAAAAGGGGAGGGCGTGGTTCGCCGAGCAGACAAAAGACCTGATGGACGACCTTTCAAAGGAGGTTGTGGACGGGCGCGCCGCGAATGTCGCAGAGGTCGAAGACGCGATTAACCGCTTTACCAGTGCGGCGCAGACGCTCTCTCTCTTTGGTGAGCGCAAGGTGGTCTGGTTGAAGGATGTTAATTTCCTCGCAGACAGCCCAACAGGCCGTGCTCAGGGGACACTTGACCTGTTGGACAACTTGAAAGCCGTCCTCGAAAAGCTCGATGCCGATTCGGTCGGGGTGCTCATGACCGCGCAGCCGGTGGACAAACGCCGTAGCTTTTTCAAATGGTGTCAGAAGGCTTCCGACTTTACCGCGCTGGCCGCAGGCAAAGATGCCGCAGAGACCTGCGCGGCGCTCATTGCTGAAGAGTGCGAAAAGGCGGGGACGGTGATGACGCGCGATGCCATCCAACTACTCATCGGCAAGGTCAATGGCAACACCCGGCTGATCGTCGAGGAGACGCGTAAACTGGTGACTTTCGCCGGAGTTGGAGCTGAGCCAATCGGGGAGCGCTTAGTCGCTGATCTGGTTCCGAATTTCGGCGACGCGGATTTTTTCGAAGCGGCTGACGCTTTCTACTCGCTCAAACTTTCCTGGACGCTCGAAGCGCTGCGAAGGCACTTTTTTACGAACAGTGAATCGCGCCCTTTACTGGGTAGTTTACAATCGCGTAACCGTCTCCTGATTCAGTTGCGAGTCTTGCTCGATGCTGGTGCGCTCCGCCTGGGCGGTCGGGGCATTTCGAAGAGCGATCTGGAGGCTGCGGCGCGCACCTATGGGCACCACTTCGCTGGCAGTGCCGAAAAGAGCAATCTCAACGTCTTTACGCAAAACCCCTGGTATCTCGGGCGTCTCGCAGAGACGGCGTCGAAAGTGCCGCTCAAAAAGTTAATCGACTTCCAGATCGCCTTCACAGAGGCCTTCGAGGCGATTATTGAGCGACCGAACGACCAAGAGGAAGTCTGTCGCGAGCTGGCAGTGCGCTGCCTGAGTTAGCCAACTCGGGTGCCATTAAATCCACGGGGGTGCGCAATCCGCAACAGTTGCCGGAACGCGTCCCGCACCTAAAGGAGCGGACCTACGTATGCGGCTTCCTTTAGGTGGCCGCCTTGCACGTGTTTAAAATGGCCTAGCAAACTCAGCGGCTTGCTATAAGTCTTGCTGTCCGGTGTTTGGTTAGATAACCTCAATTGTTTTATGAGTGCTGATAAGGCGCAGGCAAATATGAATCGGCAATCCGGGCATTTTAATCTCTCTGGTGGTTTAAAAGGGCTGTTTTTCTACATGCTGCTGGCGGCTGCCTTGTATTTTGGCTTGTTCGCATTCCATGCTAATTACGCTCTAAGCCTCTTGCTCTTTCCATTGGTCATCAGCTTGGCGGTTCTGGGTGGCTTGCTCTTGCATATGGTTGGAGCCATCATTTGTTCGGCGATTATATTTTTGATTTCTACCTGTGGCTACTTTTTGGATCTGGGGCTTTTTAATGCGCTTCCCGGTTCCCAGCCCCTCATCTTTTTAGTGGGGTTCAATAGTTTGGGAGCCAGCCTTTCTTTGGCAGCTTCCTTACTTGTCGGCTATCATCGGCGGAGTGCGGAACTCGCCGTGCAAGAGCAGAACTTGCTCTACAAGGTCTTTAATTCCTTGCCCATCGGTATCTGGGTGCGGGCCAGGAATGGCCGCAGCCTTTTTGTCAATGAACGCTGGGCGAGTTTCTCATCACTGAGCGTGGAAGAAATTTTGGCCTCCGAGAGTCAGCAGCCACCTGTCGATTTGGGAGAAGAGTGGAATCAGGAAGTCATTAAGCTACTGGATTCGGATGATTCGGCCGTGCGCTATCAGTCGATCGAACTGACTGATAATAGAAAGGTTCGATCCAGTATGACCTTGCTCACATTGCGCATGCTGATCGACCACGAAAACGATTTTGGTACACTTTCGCTGCTGGTCGATGAAACCGCCCTGCGGCTGTATGAGAAGAAAATACAGCAGAGTGAACAGAATCTCCATCTTGCACTCAACAACGCACGCATGGGCTTTTGGGATGAATATGTGCAGAGTAAAGAAGCACGTTGCGACGAAAACTGGTTCCAGCTTATACATGCGGAGCGTCTACCGGATCAGTCGCCAGTTCAAATATGGGAATCGCGCTTGCATCCGGACGACCGTGCCAGAGTCCTCGACCAGTATCGCGAATTTTACCATCACGGTGAGGGTTCCATGCGACTGGATTATCGTATCCGCAAGGGTAAGGAAAACTACATTTGGGTGCAGGATAGTGTCCGGATCACCGAATACGATGTAGACGGCACTCCGCAGCGTGTGATGGGTACGATGCAGGATATTTCCGATCAGAAAAAGGCTGAGATCGAGCTGATCCAGGCAAAGGTACGCGCGGAAACTGCCAACATGGCGAAGAGCCAGTTCATCGCCACGATCTCCCATGAAATTCGTACCCCGCTCAATGCAATTATTGGTCTCTCCAGTTTCTTGACCGAGAATGAACTTGAGGACGAGCAGCTCGATCTCGCGCAGATGATCCACTCTAGCGGCAAGAGCTTGCTGTTCTTGGTCAATGATATACTGGACTTTTCCAAAATCGAGGCGGATCGGCTCGAACTTGAGGTCCAGGAATTCCCCTTATTGCTTTGTTTTGAGGATAGTGTGAAACTATTCAGGTTGCGGGCCTCTGAAAAGAATGTGGAGTTGGTCCTCAATCTATCCAAAGAGCTTGCCGAGTTCGCCGTGGGCGATATGGAGCGCTTGCGGCAAATTATACAAAACCTTCTGGCCAATGCGCTCAAATTTACCGAGTGGGGTGAAGTCAAACTCTCGGTACGACCTGTCAGTCTCGGCGATTTGGATGAAGCGCACCGACCTAATCCACTGGAGCGGGTTGGCTACTTGGATCAGCCCGACCACGATTATTTGGAAGTCTGTATTGAAGACACAGGGATCGGTATCCCGGCCGACCGGCAGCACCTGCTTTTTGAAGCTTTTAGCCAAGTCGACGCCTCCACCACACGCAAATACGGGGGCACAGGGCTGGGCTTGGTCATTTGTAAACGCCTTGTGCATGCGATGGGCGGGCGGATCTGGGTCGAGAGTAAGGAGGGGCAGGGCTCGTGTTTCTGCTTTGTCGTGCGCATCAAGCTGATCCACGAGCATAGCAAGTTGAAAGCCCTGACAAAAAAAACAACTGAGGCGGTCGAACGCATCGCAGAGGAGCATCCTTGTGATATCCTAATTGTCGGCCCAGAGGACGACATTCGGCCGCTCATCGTATCCTGTCGTAAGCTAGGTTACGCACCGCACTCCACGGAGGACTACGATCTGGATAGCAGTGTCTTCCGTCGCCGTTTCTATAACGTTATGTTCATCTGGATGGGTGACGAAGTTAAAGCAGATGAACTGGCCCGAAAGATTTCCGTCGCCGGGCAAATTCTTAAGCCTGAGACGATCTTGGGCTGTGCGCCCCCGGAGCAAAAAATATCCAAAGACCGCTGCTGCCTGAGTGGCATGCATGCAGTCATCCAGGGGGAATTCCGACCGTCACAGATACGCAAAGTTATTCTGAGTGCGCTCGGTGTGCCCGATTGACCGCACTGACCAAGGCGTGCAAGCCGGCTAGCTCGATGTTGGGATTGATGCCGCAACCGAAGAAAATATTGCCGTCATTGTGCCGGATTTGGATATAGGCGGCCGCTTTTGTCTTAGAGCCGCCCCCGATCGAGTGCTGCCGATAGTCGAGGAGCTGGAAGTCCTTCCAGCCTTTGAGCTGAAGTGCATCTACGAACGCGCTGATCGGGCCGTTGCCCGTCCCCGCGACGACCATGCGTTCGCCGCCGAAGCGAATCTCGGCCTCGACTTTAACCTCGCCTGACTTGGAGAAGTCCTCGCGCTCGATGGAAATGAGCTCCAGAGGGCTGCTCAAATTTACATATTCCTGAGTGAATACTGCATGGACCTCGCTCGGCGACAACTCGCGGCTACCACGGTCAGCGGTCTTGTTGATAACCATGCCCACGTCGGGATGCATAGCTTTCGGAAGATCGAGCCCAAAATCACGCTCCAGAATATAGGCCACGCCGCCTTTGCCGCTTTGGCTGTTGATACGGATGATGGCCTCGTAATCGCGCCCGATGTCCTCTGGGTCAATGGCGAGGTAAGGCACTTCCCAGCGAGCACTGTCGGTGTTTTCTTTGGCCCGTAGGTCCATACCCTTTTTGATGGCATCCTGGTGCGAGCCGGAGAATGCGGTGAAGACCAAATCGCCGGCGTAGGGGTGGCGCTCGTGCACAGTCATACGGGTGATACGCTCATAAACCGAACGGATGTGCTCCAACTGGCTGAAGTCGAGTAAAGGGTCGATACCCTGAGTGTAGAGATTCAAGGCCACCGTTACGATATCGAGGTTGCCGGTGCGTTCGCCGTTGCCGAAGAGAGTGCCTTCCACTCGATCGGCACCGGCTAGGAGGCCTAGCTCCGTGGCGGCCACGCCAGTGCCTCGGTCATTATGGGTGTGCAAGCTGATATAGGCTTTGTCGCGCTCCTTGAGGTTTCGGCAGAACCATTCTATCTGGTCGGCATGCACATTGGGCGTAGCGACCTCGACCGTGGCGGGCAGATTGAGGATAATCTTGTTTGTCTCGGTCGGCGCCCACTCGGCCATGACGGCTTCGCAGACCTCCAAGGCATAGGACACCTCTGTATCGGAAAAGCTCTCGGGCGAATATTCCATTCGCACTCGTGTGTCCGGAATGGTCGAGATGAGGCTTTTGACCAGACGCGTGCCTTCGACAGCGATCTGCTTAATCTCCTCTTTCGTCTTGTTGAAAGTCACTCGGCGCTGCACTGGCGAGGTCGAGTTGTATAAATGCACGATTGCCTTGGAGACGCCCTGGAGGCTCTCGAAGGTGCGGCGGATCAAGTGCTCGCGCGCTTGGACCAGAACTTGTAAGGTCACGTCCTCGGGGATGCGCTTTTCTTCCACCAAGCGGCGGATAAAGTTAAACTCTGTATCGCTGGCCGAGGGGAAGCCCACTTCGATCTCCTTGAAGCCGATTTCGACTAAGAGGTCGAACATCTCCAGCTTTTCGTCGACATTCATTGGGGTAGCGAGGGCTTGATTGCCGTCTCGCAGATCAACGCTTGCCCAGATCGGGGCACGGGTGATCGTTTTGCCCGGCCATTCGCGGTCAGGTAAATCGATTTGCGGGAAAGGTGTGTATTTTGTGATTTTGCCAATTTGCATGGTCATCTTTTTCTATGCTGACTTGAGTCTTGTTTGTCTAGGGAATAACCTATATTTTGATAAGTTGTGAGTGATAGTGTCAGCATACTAAAAGGCCGAACGATACTCTTGGGAGTGACGGGTTCAATCGCCGCTTTCAAGGCGGCGGACATCATCAGCCGCCTAACCGAGCTGGGTGCGGATGTCTTTGTGATCATGACGGCTGGCGCTCGCAGCTTTATCCAGCCTCTTACCTTGCAGACGCTGTCGCGCAATCCCGTGGCGTCTGACCTTTGGAAAGAGGGCGAGGGCTGGCAACCTGGTCACATCGATCTGGCGGATCGTGCGGATTTGCTGCTGGTGGCGCCAGCCACCGCGCACTGCATCGCGCAGTTCGCCTATGGCTTGGCCCCGGATTTGCTCACATCAATTCATCTCGCCACACCCGCGCCTGTCATGATCGCCCCGGCCATGAATGGTAAGATGCTCGCGCACCCTGCGACGCAGGCGAATATCCATACGCTACGTAGGCGTGGCTGCCATTTCATCGCTCCGGATACCGGGATGCTCGCATGTGGCTACGAGGGGCAGGGTAAGCTGGCCGCTGTAGAGACGATAGTGGACTCCGTTATAACCTTCTTCAAAAAAGGTTAGATAGTTGCATGGATGACGAGGTAACGCAGCCTGAAAATAAAGTAGTCGCTCCGCAGAAACAGCCGCTCAAGACCCACGTGCTCAAAACCGGCGATAGCTTTGGCAATTACCGTGTCGTTAAATGCCTCTGTGACGGGCTCATTGCTCAGTACTACCACATGCAGCACATTCGTGATCTGCATGATGTCACGGTAGGTATCTTTCATCACTGCACGTTTGGAGATGAAAAATTTATTCAGCGTCTCGAGACCCTCCGCAAGACGCTCTCGAGGTTCGAGAACGAAGGTATTCCGAAGATTCACGATGTGACCACTCTGAATGAACGCGTTTGCATCTTTCTCGATCCGGTTCAGGGCCATACGCTAAGCCAGCATTTTAGTGCACACGGCTCTCCGGGGCAGGCGGGAGTCGGCATAGAATCTTCGATGCGTTTGATCGCGCAGTTGCTCGGAGTACTCGGATATGCGCACTCCCAGGGGGTGGATCACCGCGATCTGGAGTCGGATTTGATTTACGTAAACGGAGACGGCTCCATTCAGATACTTGGACTGGGGATCAAGGCCGCTCTTGGGGTGAAACTTTTTGAGTCGATCGTCTCGGCTTCGGTCTCGCCTCTGGTTAGCAGTCAAACGCTCGACCGGCTTAATTCCTTCGATATTATGAGCCCGGAGTATCGCGCAGGTGTCTCGGAAGACGCTCAGGTGGATGTCTACGCTGTGGCTTTCATTGGCTACTGGTTGCTGACAGGTTGCAAACCGGATTTGGCGAAGTATGAAGCGCCCTCTAAGCGGCTAGCTGGCATTTCCGAGAATTGGAACATCTACTTCGAGCAGTCATTGCAACGGGTCAAGGAGAAGCGCTACCAGTCCTGTAAAATCGCCCTGCTGGCTCTGAAGGACGCGGAGAAAGAGCCGCAGTTGGATGATTCCGGATACGTCCAGAGGCAGATTGATCGTATTCCGGTACCTAAGCAGGTCGTCGAGCGCGGCCACTTGGCCACCCGCACCTACCGCCTGCTTATTATTGGTTTAGTTGGGCTTACACTTACGGCCATAGCGGCATCCTTCCTTAAAGTCAGCTACATGGAGGAGATTAATTACAGCCGGAATGTAGCTCGTCTTTCGTCTTCGGCGGAGGGCGCGGTTCTGCACATCGCCGTTAAACCTCGAGTCGCGAAGCTTGAGTTTGTCGGCTACGATGACAGCTTTATCGCGAATCATGGGAGGCTCTACCTAGCCGTGAAACCTGGCGTCTACAAGTTACGACTCTCCGCACTGCACCACATCGCGCAGATCGTCACGGTCAATATTCCGACTCAGGGTCAAGCCCCCGAGACGCTTTCAGTCGAGCTGAAACCTACCCAGACGGATATCGTTATTCGTACCGAATCGGGTGCCGCTGTCTCCGTCATGAATGCACGCGGCCTGGAAATCGAGCTCGGTGTGGCCGATCAGGAAGGCACTTTTTTCCTGAAAAAAAGCATTTCCGCTGGCAGCGACCAAATCTTGGTCAAAAAAGAAGGCTACCAGGCAAAAATCCTTGAGAATCAAGCCATCGAATTTGGCAGCTTGGCCGAGATAGACGCGCCACTCCTGCCGCTTCCAGCCAATGTAGCTGTGCGCACCGAACCGAGTGGAGCCTCTATCGAGATCAACGATCTCGAAGTCGGCACCACCCCGCTCGTGCTTGACGATGTCATGCCCCGCGATTCGTATCTGTTCGTCGCCCAGTTGGAAGGCTACCGCCCGATCGGGCGTCGCCTGGAGGTCAAACCAGGCGCGGACATGCTCATTGATTTTGGTAAACTGACGCCACTTTCCGGCTCCCTTCGAATTCATTTTAAAGTTAGTGGTGAGGGCGCACCCGAGCCCTCTGTGCTCTACCCTGAGCTCAAAGTTGTCTTAGATGGTCT
>DLQD01000065.1 GCA_002480015.1 Opitutia bacterium UBA7441 | reverse complement strand
TCTTCCTCTGTGGCGATAACTTTGCTGATACCGATGAGCTCATCCTTCTCGGCGAGGTTGACGAGTTTGACGCCACTGGCTGCACGACCGGTGATGCGGACGTCTTTGATCGGGCTGCGAACAGCCTGGCCTTTCAGAGTAAACATCATGATTTCGTCTTCGTCCGTCACGCTGAGTGCACCGGCGACTTTGTCCGACTTGATCGCGATGATGCCTGACCCGCCGCGGGATTGGACGCGGTAGTCGTCAAATTCAGTGCGCTTGCCGAGGCCATTGGCGCCGGCGATGAGAAGTTTTTCTTCGGGATTCACTATTTCGATGGCAACCACCTTGTCTTCTGCGCTCTTGAGTTTTATACCACGGACGCCACGCGTAGCACGGCCTTGCTCACGGAGGTCTGTTTCCGGGAAGCGAATCGACTGAGCATTACTGGTGACGAGGAGGACGTCGTCACTGCCGTTGGTCAGACGTGCGCCGATCAGCTTATCCCCCTCATCGATATTAATGCCGATGAGGCCACCCTTGCGGTGGTTCTTATAGTCGGAGAGTCGGGTTTTTTTGGCGACTCCCTTTTCGGTAGCGAGAATAATACTCTGCTCGGATTCGGCGAAGTCTTTGACGCAGATCATTGCGGCGATTTTTTCACCCTCCTGGAGCTCGATGATGTTGGCTATGGCCCGTCCCTTGGCGGTACGGCTGCCCTCGGGGATATGGTAGACTTTCTCTACATAGACGCGGCCGTTGTTCATGAAGAACATGATGAAGTCGTGCGTTGAGGCTGTGAAGAGATGCTCCACAAAGTCGTCTTCATACTGGCCTGAGCCGATCACGCCTTTACCACCTCGCTTCTGCGAGCGATACTCGTCAAGCGAGGTGCGCTTCATAAAGCCCTTGTGCGAGATGGTGATCATGCAGCCTTCGTTCGGAATGATATCTTCCATCGAAAGATCACCGTCGATTGCAAGAATCTGCGAGCGGCGTGGATTGCCGTATTTTTCCTTCATCTCTCCGAGTTCTTCTTTGATCACGGCGAGGAGTTTTTGCTCGTTGTCGAGGATGGCACGGAGCTCTTCGATCAGGGCCATGAGTCCGAGGTATTCTTCTTCGATCTTACCTCGCTCGAGGCCGGTGAGTTGGTAGAGACGCAGCTCGAGGATGGCGTTGGTCTGTATCTCGGTGAGAGGATACTTGGCCATGAGGGCGACCTTGGCCTCGTCACGATTCTTCGAAGCGCGGATGATTTTGACAAAGTCATCCAGGTTATCGAGGGCGATCTTGTAACCTTCGAGGATGTGGGCGCGGGCTTCGGCCTTACGCAGGCGGAAGGCCGTGCGGCGGTAGATGACCTCGCGGCGGTGATCGATATAGCAAGTGAGCATCTCTTTGATGTTCATTTGCTTGGGGCGACGGTTGTCGAGCGCGAGGAGGATCACGCCGAAAGAGCTTTCGAGTGGTGTGCTCTTGTAGAGTTGGTTAATGATCACGCGAGGGATTGCGCCGCGTTTGAGTTCGATGACGATGCGCGTGGTCTCGGTAGATTCATCGCGAAGATCGGAGATGCCGTCGATAGCTTTCTCCTTGATCAGTTCGGCGATGCGAATGACGAGGGAGGCGCGGTTCACATTATAAGGGATAGCGGAGATGATGATCTCCTCCTTGCCTTTGTTCTCGACGACTTCGGCGATGCCACGTGTGCGGACGATCCCACGACCGGTTTTGAGGTAGCTATCGATGCCTGACTTGCCGTGGATAAAGCCACCACCGGGGAAGTCGGGGCCGGGTATGATTTGGATCAATTCATCGAGCTCAATCTTCGGATTGTCGATGATCGCGACGGTTGCATCGATAATTTCATGAAGGTTATGCGGCGGAATATTGGTTGTCATGCCGACGGCGATTCCGGTCGAACCATTCATCAATAGGTTCGGTAGGGCGGCGGGCAAGACGGAAGGCTCGGTCGAGCTCTCTTTGTAATTCGGCACAAAGTCGACCGTGTCCTCGTCGATATCTTTGAGTAGATCTTCAGCGATGCCTTCGAGTTTACACTCGGTATAACGATAGGCGGCTGCGGAGTCGCCGTCGATCGAGCCGAAGTTGCCCTGTGGCACGATCAACGGATAGCGCATCACCCAATGCTGGGCTAGGCGGACTAGAGTGTCATAGACGGAACTGTCACCGTGGGGGTGGTAGTTCTTGAGGACTTCCCCAACGACACCGGCGCACTTGTCAAACGGACGATTATGGAGCAAACCTTCACGCAGCATGGCGTAGAGGATGCGTCGCTGCACGGGCTTCAACCCGTCACGTGCGTCGGGCAGGGCCCGGCTGACGATGACGGACATCGAATAATCGATGTAGGCCGTCTGCATGATATCGGTAATCGAGGTGACTTCCGGGCGCGTGTGCGTGGGGTTGTGTGAGTCTGTGGGAATGTCTGACATGTTTTTAAACTTCGTTTAAAATGATTTTGGATGGCGAATGGCGGATGACGAATATCGTTTTGATCAAAAGCTTCGCTATGAGTTCTTAGCTATTCGCTAGGGTTAGACGTCGAGGTATGAGACGTTGAGGGCATTGTCTTCGATGAAGGCGCGGCGGCTGGGCACATCTTCGCCCATCAGCATGGAGAAGATGCCATCTGCCAGGGCAGCATCGGCGATGTCGACTTTGAGGAGGCGACGGGTTTTGGGATCCATCGTGGTTTCGAAGAGCTGTTTAGGATTCATTTCACCAAGACCTTTGTAGCGCTGGATACTGAGGCCGCGGCGGCCGATCGCGCGTATGTTTTCGATGAGTTCAATGATGGAATACAGTTCAATGATGTTCTCCTTCTTTTCGTCGCCCTTGTTCTCGATGACTTGGTAGCGAGGCGCTTCACTTTTGGAGAATTGCTTAATATCCATGCCGGCATCGGCCAGCTCGCAGAGAAGCTTGGTCATCTCAGTCGACTCGAAGATTTCGTGGAGCGAAATACGCTGCTGAATCTTGACACCTTCTTCGCTAGTAATTTCGCGGATGACGGTGTCGTGGCCGTCTTCATCGGTCAGATTGAACTCACTGTGAAAGGCGATACGGTCGTCGTCGTTTTTCAGAAAGCGGAATTCTTCTTCGTTACCCGTGCGGATTCGGACGATGTAGCGGGGTAGTTTATAGCTGCCATCTTCGTGCTGGTCGAGGTATTGGGCGAACTCGCAACCGTAACGGGTCACGCCACGGCCTATCATTTCAAGGCGCGACATGCACTCGACCAGGTGGTCGACCGTTTCTCCGGAGAGCTCACGACCATCCCGCAGGCGGACGAGTGTGACATCTTCTGAGCCGAGCTCAAGCAAGATGCGGTTGAGTTGTGCGTCGTTGTCGACGTATTGTTCGCGGCGCTTGCGCTTGATTTTATAGAGCGGGGGCTGGGCGATGTAGACATAGCCGGCCTCGATCAAGCCGCGCATCTGTCGGAAGATGAAGGTAAGGAGGAGCGTGCGGATGTGCGCACCGTCCACGTCAGCATCTGTCATGAGAATAATCTTGTGGTAGCGGGCCTTGCTGGCGTCGAAAGCGCCATCTCCTTCGTGGTCGCCGATACCAGTGCCGACAGCGGTGATGAGCGTGCGAATTTCGTTGTTGCCGAGCACCTTGTCGAGGCGGGCCTTCTCCACGTTTAGGAGTTTACCCCGGATCGGGAGGATGGCTTGCGTCGCGCGGTCGCGGCCTTGCTTGGCCGAACCACCGGCCGAGTCACCCTCCACAATGTAAAGCTCGGAGTTGGCGGGATCCTTCGAAGAGCAGTCGGCCAGCTTGCCAGGTAGTCCGCCGGAGGAAAGGGCACCTTTCCGCACGGTTTCGCGCGCTTTGCGTGCGGCTTCGCGGGCGCGCGCTGCGTTGAGGCACTTGTCGATCAGTCTTTTGGCCACCTGCGGGTTGGTCTCAAAGTAGTATTTAAGCTCCTCGCCTGTGATTTTCTGGACAATGCCATCGACCTCGCCGTTGGAGAGCTTCGTCTTGGTCTGGCCTTCGAAACGTGGTTCCGGGACTTTGACCGAGACGATCGCGGTGAGGCCTTCGCGGGCGTCTTCTCCGGAAAGGTTGGGTTCCTTATCCTTGATCAGGTTGTTGGCTTTGCCATAGGCATTGATCACGCGTGTGAGGGCGGTCCGGAAGCCGGACAGGTGGGTGCCGCCTTCAATATTATGGATTGAGTTGGCGTAGGCGTAAATCTGATCGTTATAGCTATCGTTGTATTGAAAGGCGATATCGACGACGATGTTGGCGTCGAGGTCTGGATTTGGGGTCGGCGCTTCGCCATGGAAGCTGATGGGGTCGGGGTGGAGGACGTTTTTGTTTTCGTTGAGGAAGGTGACGTACTCAGCGATGCCGTCTTTGAAGATAAAGGACTCCGTCTTATTGACGCGCTCGTCGACAAAGTTGATATTAATTCCAGGATTGAGGAAGGCGAGTTCTCGGAGACGCTTTCCGAGAAGCTCGAATTTGAAATCACGGGTCGTGAGGAAGATTTCCGGGTCAGGTGAAAAGGCGATGCGCGTGCCGGTGCGTTTGGTCTCGCCAATGATTTTCATCTTGGAGGTCGTCTTGCCACGCGAGAATTCCATTTTGTGGACTTTACCGTCGCGGCGCACTTCGACTTCAAACCACTCGGAGACGGCGTTGACACACTTGGCGCCGACCCCGTGCAAACCGCCGGACACTTGATAGGCACCTTTGCCGAACTTTCCGCCGGCGTGGAGATTCGTCATGACCAGTTCCAGCGATGGAATCTGGTATTTCGGGTGGATATCGACCGGTATGCCGCGCCCGTCGTCCTCGACCGAGCAAGAACCGTCGTTGTGTATGCTTACGGTGATCTCGGAGCAGTGGCCTGCGAGAGCCTCGTCGATTGAATTATCCACGATCTCAAATACACAGTGGTGGAGTCCGCGTTCGTTGGTGTCGCCGATATACATGTCAGGGCGCTTGCGCACACCTTCGAGGCCTTCGAGTTTTTGGATTTTAGAGGAGTCGTAGACGTCTTTTGAGGCGGCATCGAGGGCCGCTTTTGCATCTAATTGATCAGGCGTTGTATCTTCTGGCATAAGACTTGATTTTATAGGGTCGGGATTGGGTGCTGGCTACTAAAAAGTATGCATTGTTTGCATTTTTTTTATATTACCTAAAATATTGATATTCAATTGCTTGAGATTCAAAAAATGTAGTGCTGTGGGGCTGGGTGCACTCTTGCCTAGAGGCCTCGCCCCAAGGAGGCAGATCTATGAATTTCGGGCTGGACACCGGGTGGGACAAGTAGCCTGCGGCACGATGTCTATTTAAAGTTTACTTCTTGAGTCATAAGCCTAATTTAAGATCTGTGAAGCTTTCCCATAAACTTGAATATGCCTGCCGTGTTTTGGCGCAACTGGGCCGTACCTATGGGGAAGATAAGCTGGCGCACATAGAGGCCTTGGCGACTGCCGAAGCAATTCCGGCAAATTACTTGGTGCAAATCCTTAATGAGTTGCGCAGTGTCGGTCTAATTATCAGTAAGCGGGGCAAGCAGGGTGGCTATGCGCTCGCGCGGGCTCCGAAGAGCATAACCCTGATTGAAATCGTGGAAGCTGTTGACAGCGAGTTACTTGAGCGTAGTTTTGAAAATCAAGGCCATTCTGGTGAACGCGTCGCGGGGATATGGAGCGAAATTGGGGCTAGTTTCGGAATGAAAATGCGTGAATATACGCTCGAAGATTTCGTCGTGAAGGATGCGGACGCAGAGATGTACTACATTTGATGGGGTATGCTGGGATGCGGGATGCGAGCCGGGATGCGGAACCGCTTGCAGTTTAGTTAAATCTGTAGACGGCCTTAAAAATCCCAGAAGAGCGGCACGGCGGTGACGGTTACTACGAAGCAGATCAGGTTTAATGGTAGGCCGATCCTGGTAAAGTCGAAGAAACGATAGCCGCCGACGCCATAGACGTAGGTATTGGTTTGATAGCCAATAGGAGTGGCGAAGCTGGCCGAAGCCGCAATACAGCTAGCGACGACGAAAGGGCGTGGATCCACTCCGAGGTGCATAGCAATGCCCAAGGCGATAGGCACCATGAGGGCGACCGCCGCATTATTTGAGAGGAATTCGGTGAAGGTGGACGTGATGATGTAGATCAGCGCGAGCATGATCAGGTTCTGGTGTTGCTCGGGCGCAAAGTGGCCAACGAGGCTAGTCATTTTTTCAGCGATCAGCAGGCTCGCTCCTGTTGAGTCCATTGCCTGGCCGAGCGCGAGCATGCCGAAGATGATGATAAGGATGCTCCATTCGACAGAGGCATAGGCGTCCTTTGCTTTCATGCAACCGGAGAGGAGTATGAGGGCGACTCCTAGGCATACGGCTGCGACGATTGGCACTAAGTTGATTGTGGCCATGATGACGATGGCGACTGTGGTGCAGATGACGATGGGCATCTTGAGACGCTGGCTGCGTGCGGGCACTCGAGGGCGGTCCAGGATGATAATATCGTCGCTATTGGCGAGGGCATCGATGGCTTCGGTCGAACCCATCATCAGGAGCGTATCGCCAGCCTGCAGTCGCAGGCTGGAAAGGCGCTCCCGTTGGTTCGTGCCTTTGCGGTGAACCGCGACCACCACCATGCGGAAACGTTGGCGGAAATTGATCTCGCCGAGCGTCAGGCCTGAGACGGAGGCGTGAGGCGCGACTACGCCCTCGACGAGGGCACCTTCATCCGTCGCGATGGTCTCGAGACCTTCAGCGAGTTCGGATTGCATGGTGATACCCTTCATGGAGTGCGCTTCGGCGACGCCGGAAGGGCGGCAGGCCAAGACGAGACGGTCGCCATATTGAAGTTTCTGTTCTTTTGGGTCGCCAGGCACTGCGATGCCGTGTCGAACGATTTCAAGTAGGCGGATGCCTCGTTTTTTGAGAAGATTGCCCTCCCGGGCAGTGCGTCCGTGTAGATCAGATCCGGCACGGATGAAAGCTTCCGTGATAAATTCTTTTCGCTCTTCATCGCTCAGTATGGAGGTCAGTGTTTCGCGATGGGGGAGCAGTTTATTCCCAAAGAGCACCAGATAGACAGTGCCGAAGGTCAGGATGGGTAGGCCGACTGCAGCCAACTCAAACATCCCGATTGGTTCATGTCCGGCATCGCGGAGGATGCCGCTGGCAAGCAAGTTGGTGCTGGTGCCAAGCAGTGTGCACGTGCCGCCGAAGATCGAGGCGTAGGAAAGCGGGATGAGTAGCTTCGAGGAGGCCACCCCCATCTCGCGTGAGAGCGAGAGGATGACAGGCATCAAGACGATGACGACGGGCGTGTTGTTAACGAAGGCTGAAACGGCAGCGACGCCGATGACCATAATGAAGATAAAGCCACGGTAAGGGAATTTGACCAGCTTTCGTAAATACCCGGTTATGAGGTCGATGGCTCCGGTCCTTTCAAGTGCAGCGCTGACGATAAACATCCCTGCGATGGTTAGCGGTGCAGAGTTCCCAAAGACCCCGAGGGTAGCGTCCAGAGTCGGCAGTGCATCGCTCTCCGTGATCATGCTGACGAAGAGTAAGACGCCGAAAACCGTCATTGAGGTAAGGTCCGCTGAAATACGCTCCCAGATGAAGCTGGTGATCGCGAAGATCAACAAGGCGAACACGAATAGGATTTCCCAGGTCATTTGATACGGTTAGATTGAATCAGAGGCGTCCGCCGCGTGCAGTGGAGTGACTGCTAGATCGTCGCCTTCTTCACTTTTAGCCCAATAGTAGAAGGAAATACCGAGAATTGTAAGCGAAAAGCCCATGTTCACGACTTTCATGATAATGCCACCTAGGATCTGGTCGTTCAGAGGGTCGAGGTCGATGATGCGTGGTGCCCAGACATAGGTCGGATAGATTGCCTCACCGGCGAAAGATAGAAAGGCAAAAACAGGCAACTGCCCGACCATCAACAGGAAGATCGCCAACATGCGGATGCCGTAACTGCGGCGTGGCACATGGGTTGAGTTCGTAAGATAGGGCCAGAGCATGATAAAGCCCAATGAGAACATCGTCCAGTGCTCTAGGATGTGGATGCGTTTGTCGTGGAGCGCCGCCTCATAAAGTGCGGGCACGTGCCAGACTGTATAGACAAATGTAAAGAGCAGGCCTCCGCAGGCCGGATGGGTGAGTAGGCTCATCACTTTGCGCAGCCATTCAGGTCGTAGCAGCCAATCAATCAACCAGGCGGGGGTGCCATAGATGAAAAGCGTTGTCGCAACATAAATAAGCAACATGTGCTGCAACATATGTGCACAAAAGAGGAATTGTTCGCCCAATTGGTCAAGTGGTGATCCCACGGCCAGATAAGTCACGATGAGTCCGAGATAAAAAAGGATGCATGGCCGCAGAGGGAAGGGCGCTTTCCTGGCGAAGCGGCTACGGAAGGGACCGATGGCGAGTGCATACAGCCAGCCTAGACCCAGCAGGGTGATCAGGAGGAGCGGTTCGGTGTGCCAGTGTAGCTGCATGGGACGGCGGAAGTAGAGTGCGTGCTTGGTATCAGTCTCAAGATGTCCAGATTCTGATGTTTTGGCTACGGTTAAGAGTGATGATTGTCGCCGAAAGTGAAGGCTTTCGGCCACATAGAATGGGCAAGTGATCGACGCTTAAAATTTAAAGGTCGCAATCTTGATCGGGCCAGCCCAATTAGAGGTGTGTTATGATAGGTCGCCCACTAAAAGGCGGCTTGTAGATCTGCCCTCTCACTCTTTCGGCAATGCACCAGTTCAGGCGCTAGCGGGATTAAAACCCAGTAATGGCGTCCATGTCGACATTGCCGCGCGAAAAGAGGAAGCCGAGCGCAATAAAAGTGCCGGTGGCGATCGCCATACCCGTTCCAAAGGCCAAGGTTAGAATCAACTTGTCATAGATCAAGTGCATGAACCAGGCGATCACCGCGATGAATTTGAACAGCGAGAGTGACAAGAGCACGGTGAAGATGAAGACCGTGTTGAAAGGGAGATACACTAGGACGAGCTCGATGCCGGTAATGGCGGCGAGGCCCAAAGCGAGATTTACAAAAGCATGATACTTTTCCGTTTCGCTGTCTTTGTGCGATTCGGTGGCGACGGGGAGTGGGTGGTATTCGGCTTCAGACATGATGTTTGTAGGCTGATAAAGCGCTTTGGTGCTCAGTAAACAAATTTAAATAAACTCGATCAAGTAGACTGCTGTGAAAATGACGATCCAGACGATGTCGACGAAGTGCCAATACAGGCCGGCTACCTCGACATCAATCGCACTTTCATGGGCATCCATCTTACCGGTGTGTGAGTAGAAATACATGCAGATCAACCAGAACACACCGATGGCTACGTGGACACCGTGCGTGCCGGTCATCATGTAGAAAGTAGAGCCGAACGTGTTGGTTGAGAGGGTGAGCCCTTCGTGTACAAAGTGGGCGAACTCATACACTTGACAGCCTAGGAAGATGAGGCCGAAAAAGATGACTCCGATCACATTGCGCCGGAAACTTTTCAGTTCACCCTTGTGCATGGCCGAGACGGCCAGTGCCATGAGGAAGGAGCTCATCAGGAGGATGAAGGTCGAAAACGAGGTGAGCTCCAGGCTGAACAGGGCGGTTGGCTCGAAAGACTCGGGGTAGAGCTTACGGTAGATCAGGTGCGTCGAAATCAGCGTGCCAAAAAACATACAGTCCGAACCGAGGAAAAGCCACATCAGTAGCTTCTTATTGTCAATGATCAGACTGGCGTGGCCGTCTTCGTGAGATGCTGTGGCTGTATCGGACATTCTATTTTCGAATACTGAATTGTAGGAAAGCTGAGATGTTGGAACTAGATGGCGTCTTCCTCAGGGTGCAAGTGGTAGCCGCCGGGACCTTCGATCGCCCAGAGGGCCACACCCATGCCGATCAAGACGAGTCCGAAGATCGCAAAATAGCCCATGTAAGGAATGCCGGCTTGCATCAGAGACATGCCTAGTCCGAGTGGAATGAAGCCGAAGGAGGCGATAAAGGGCATCCAGGATTGGCTGGGCATGTGGATGCCGTGGCCGTGGTCGTCTTCAAAGGTAATGCGACGGTTTTCGGGGCCGTATTTGTGTTCCCAGAGCGCGTCGCGAGCAGGGATGATCGGCGTTTTGGCGAAATTATAAACCCGGGGCGGGGAGGTTGTCGTCCATTCCAGCGTGCGAGCATCCCAAGGATCGTTGCCGGCCGGTTCACCGCTACGGAAACAGCGGATGATATCGACGACAAGAAGGAAGATGCCGAAGGCAAGGATGTAGGCACCGATCGTGCAGACCAAATTGTAAGTCTCCCAACCGAAGCCTTCGAGGTAGGTGTGAGTGCGGCGCGGCATGCCGAGCAGACCGAGGAAGTGCATGGGGAAGAAGGTGACGTTGAGGCCGACGGTCGAGAAAATGGCCACCCACGTGCTGAGGTTACCTTTCCACATCTTACCGATCATCTTGGGCAGCCAGAAGTAGATACCGGCGACCACGGCGAGGAAAATGCCACCGATCGCAACATAGTGGAAGTGGGCGATCACGAAATAACTGTCTTGCTGCTGTGCGTCGGCCGGAGCGGAAGAGTGCATGATGCCGGAGAATCCGCCCATCATGAACATCCAAACGAAGCCGAGTGAGAAGATCATCGGCGCGCTGAAACGCACGCGTCCCCCCCAGAGAGTGCCGACCCAATTAAAAATTTTAACTCCTGTCGGCACAGCGATCGCCATGGTAAGGAGTGAGAAAGCGGCTGTAGCGACTTTGCCAAGGCCTGTCGTGAACATGTGGTGCGACCAAACGGCGAAGCCGAGGAAGCCGATGACGGCACCGGAGAAAACTACGATGGAGTAGCCGAAGAGTGGCTTCTTGGAAAACGTGGGGAGCACTTCCGAGATGATGCCCATGGCGGGTAGCACCAGAATATAGACTTCGGGGTGGCCGAAAATCCAAAACAGGTGTTGCCAGAGAATCGGCTGGCCACCGCCGGCCACGACGAAGAAATTGGTGCCGAAACAGCGGTCGAACATCAACTGGCCCAGCGCAATAGTGATGGCAGGGAAGGCGAAGACGATGAGTAGGGAGACGACCAGCGTCATCCAGGTGAAGACAGGCATGCGCATCATTTTCATACCGGGCGCGCGCATGTTAACGATAGTGACTACGAAGTTCATTGCAGCCGATAGTGAGGCGATACCAAGGATCTGCAAACCCATGATCCAGAAGTCCGTGCCCGCACCGGTAAAATTAATGCCGGTGATCGGCGCATATCCGAACCAACCCATGGCAGGCACGAAGTCGTTCATTCCGGCTGTAGGGCCACTAGCTTGGAAAAGCCCCATTACTTCGAGCGCTTGGAGTATCCAGCCGAAGTTGATGACGATGGCGCCCGCCACGAAGCCCCAGAGACTGAAGCTGTTGATCCGGGGGAAGGCCACGTCGCGCGCGCCGATCTGTAGAGGCACGAGAAAATTGAAGAAAGCTGCGTTCAGCGGCATGATCGCGAGGAAAATCATCGTCGTGCCGTGCATGGTGAAGAGCTGATTATAGCGCTGGGCCGAGATTAGATCATTTTCCGGAAAAGCCAGTTGGGTGCGGATAATGAGCGCTTCGATGCCCCCAACAAGTAGGAAAAATAGCGCAATCGTGCCATACATGAGGCCGATTTTTTTGTGGTCCACCGTAGTCAACCAGTCGATAATCACGCTCTTGCCATGATCCGGACGCATGAGCCCAAGGCGGCTACGCTCCGGTTTGAGCACCTGCGGCTCGTGGGCGTGGGTAGTTTCGGGCGTGGGTATTTCGGTTTCCGTATGACTCATGTGTAAGGCCTACTTGAGAGATTTTAGATAGAGAGAGATTTTATGGACTTCGTCATCGGTCAAAAGAGCGGGCTCGCCATACGCATCGAGTAACTCGCCGATGCCACCGCCGTTGGCTTTCCACATCAGGTTGCCGGGTTTAACGACGTCGGTTTCTTTAATCCATTTGAAAAAATTCTCATATTGTTGCTCAAGGTCCATCGTGCCGTCCTCGGCACGGTGGTTGAGCCAGCCTGCGGCGATCGACATACGTGAGCCGACATTGGTCAGGTTGGGGCCAGCCACGCCAAGAGCTCGGGGGTTACCTTGCACTTTGTGACAGGTCGCACACTTCGCACGCCCCATGAACAGTTTGAGGCCTTCGTTCAGGTCACCCGTGAGTTGCTCGGGGTTTTGATCATAGCTCGCATACCATGCGTCCCAACTCTTGCCGTCGGGAGTGCCGTGGCCGGCCTTTTCGTCGGCGACCCACCTTGCAAACTCCTGGTCGCCGATGACGGTCGCGCGAAAGAGCATGCGCGCATGTGAGTCGCCGCAGTATTCAGCGCATTGACCGTAATAGTAATCGTGGATTTCTTCTTCAAGATAGGTGGCATAGTCCCGGCGGAGCGATTCACTTTCGCCCTCGAGACCTTGCTGCTCTTTCCAACGGGCAAAGTTTTCTCCTGCCTGTATCCACATCGAATTGGTCCGGCCTGGGATGAGATCAACCTTGCCCGCGATCTTAGGGAGCCAGAAGGAGTGGATCACATCGACCGATCGTAGCTCAAG
>DLQD01000029.1 GCA_002480015.1 Opitutia bacterium UBA7441 | reverse complement strand
TTGCAAAGCGTAGGCGAGGCGCGTCCTGACCTGAAACTGGTCGTCATGTCGGCCACGCTTGATATCGATACACTCGAAAGTTTTCTCAAGCCCTGCGCCCGCGTCGAGGCCTCGGGCCGCATGTACCCGGTCGAGGTTAGCTATGCAGGTGCCGCGCTCGGACGCAACGCGGCACCGGTCTGGGAGCGGGCGGCGCAGGCGTTTAAAAAGTCCGCCGCCGGACAACCGGGTGATGTGCTCGTCTTTATGCCAGGGGCATTTGAGATCCGAAAGACGATTGACTCGATCCAGAGCTTGCCCGAAGCCAGGGGCTACGAAGTGCTGCCCCTGCACGGGGAACTGTCGCCGGAGGCGCAGGACCGCGCGGTGACCCGCGGCGACCGCCCGAAGGTGATTGTTTCGACTAATGTGGCCGAGACTTCAATCACGATCGAGGGTGTGCGCACCGTGATTGACGGAGGCTTGGCGCGTGTGGCCCGCTATGATCCGCGGCGGGGGATTAATTCCATCCTTGTCGAAGGCATCAGCCGTGCCTCAGCCGAGCAACGCGCCGGACGCGCTGGGCGCACCGGCCCGGGCCAATGCATTCGACTGTGGAGCGAGGCCGAGCACCAAGCCCGGTCTGAGCGCGACGAGGCCGAGGTGAAACGCATCGATCTCTCCGAGACGGTTTTGATGCTGATGGCCGCCGGCATGGATCCGCTCACCAGTGGAATGTTTCCTTGGTATGAAGCCCCGATGCCTGAGTCCTTGCACCGCGCCGAAGTCCTACTCCGGGATCTGGGTGCTCTCAAAACGGCCGTCGACGCTGCCCATTCGGCGGGCTCAGGATCATTGACTAGCGCAGCATCGCTACATTCTGGTAGCGACGCGATGCCAATCGCGTCGATGTCCGAAGTCTCGCCGAAGTCGCGATCGTCCATCACCGAGCTCGGTCGCAAGATGGCCGACTTCCCTCTGCACCCGCGCTACGCGCGTTTCCTGATTGAGGGTGATCGTCTTGGGGTTTTGCCGGATGTGGCACTGATCGCCGCGCTCAGCCAGGGACGGCCGATCTACCGCGCCGCGCGTGAAGAACGCGTCCGCCGTGAGCAGATCCGGCAGATCGAAGACCACGCCGATGCCCGCTCCGACTTTTTCGTGCAGATCCGTGCCTACGAGTTAGCGCAAGCCGCCAAGTTCAACCCCAATGCCTGCGCCGCGCTCGGCATCCATGGCGGTGCCTCCCGGCAAGCCGGTGCCATCGCGCAGCAGCTCCTCGGCCTAGCGCAAGGTGCGGGGCTGGATACACGTGCGGCCGCCTTGCCGGACTTGGCAGAGCGTATTTGTCGCTGCCTGCTCGTCGCCTTCAGCGACCACCTCTGTTTGCGCAATGACCGTGGCACACGCCGCTGCCGTATGGTGCACGGGCGGTGTGGGGAACTGCGCCGCGAGAGTATTGTTGAGAGCGAACTCTTTGTCGCTGCCGAATTGGAAGAGCGCGAGTTGTGCGGGGATGTCACCGTCCTGCTCGGATTGTCCACCGCTGTAGAGCCCGCTTGGTTGGAAGCGGCCTTTCCAAGTGATTTCTCCGACGCCGCCGAAACGGTTTACGACCCCGTCGCTCGCCGTGTGCAAAGCCGTCGCGAGCGGCGCTTCCGCGACCTTGTCTTGCAATCCAAAGACCAGGGCGAGCCGGACACTGATCAAGCGGCCGAGCTTTTGGCCGCTGAGGTCATCGCCGGCAACCTCAAGCTTAAACAATGGGACGCCGTCGTGGAAAACTGGATACAACGCGTCAACTTTGTTGCCCAGCACTGCCCGGAGACCGAACTTGCTCCGATCGATGACGAAGCCCGCGCTTTGATCATCGGGCAGATCTGCCACGGGGCGCTCAGCTACAAGGAGATCAAAGACCGCCCTGTTTTGCCTGCGGTCAAAGAATGGATCCGCTCCGAGCAACTGTATTATATCGACACCTACGCCCCCGCCGAGTTCACGCTTCCCGATCGGAGTCGCCCATCGCGAATCCGCTACGAGCCTGACGGTCGCGCCATCATCGCCTCGAAGCTTCAGGATTTCTATGACGTTCCCGGTAGCCAGCTCCGCGTGGCCAATGGCAAGGTGCCCCTCCTTATCGAGCTACTTGCTCCAAACCAAAGACCCGCACATCTGACCGACGATCTCGACGGCTTTTGGGGCGGTGCCTACCAGCATGTCAGGAAGGAACTAGCGGGAAGGTATCCGAAGCACGAGTGGCGGTAGCGTCGCGCTCCGTGCGCGATGGCGATTGGCGTGATCAATATCTAGGAGCCAGTTTACCTATTTGAGTCCAAAGGCACCAAGCACAAGCCCCTGCGGACGCCGTAGGTGTTAATGGCGAAGGTTTATATTGTTAGAGGACCTTCCTTCGGGCGTGGATGATTAAAAAAAAGACCACTCTCTAGGTGGCTTCTCAAGAAAACTTGATAAAGTCGGACTAGTTCACCGAACGGCGGCGGAGCATGATGGAGGCTAGTGCGCAGATGCCAGAGAGTAGCGCGTAGGCGTTGGGCTCGGGGACGACGGTTAAACCCATTTGTCCAAGGTAAAAAGCGCCGTTGTCGAAGGTAATCGTGAAAGCGTCACCTGCCGATACTGCTATGTTCATAGTCGCGGGGTTAGTGCTAGTGAAGTCTGTATTGCCGATTACGGTTCCTTCGCCGAAGGTTCCAATGCTTGTTGCACCTACACTGAGAGTTACGCTATCGCTTCCGAGGGATGTGAAGCTGACCCAATCGAGTGAGGTGATAATCACATCTGTATCAAATAAGAAGCTAGTACCCTCACCAGCGCCGTTATAGCCAGAGGCCCCATCCTGTAAGCCGCTTCCTGTAACGTTGAGATCATCGATTAATGCAGTCGCGGTTACACCTAGAGTTCCAATAGTAGCAATATTCTGTATTTGGAATAACGCAGAACTTTGTTCGTCAAACCGGTCTCCGGTAAAGTCGTCGACTGCATCAGTTCCTGCAGTTTGGATGACGAGGTCTCCTCCAGTTACAAGGTTGTTCTCAAAATCCAGAGTGATTGATTGGGCGCTGAGAATTACGGCTGTTCCGGCCAGCGAAGCTGTGACCGTAAGAATTTGGGCAATTTTCATAGTCAGAGTCAGGTTGATTAAATTAGGTGATTTGATTATGCAAGAATGATTCCAGTTGGCAGAATCTGAATAATATGCCCCCCATGGTCCAGTTTTATGGTCAAAACCGTGACGTTTGCGTGAATCTTCTGGTGCCGTGCTCCGCTCAACTGTCCAAATTAAACCAGTCCCAGCACCATTTTCCCTTCTTCGGTGATCATATCCTGACTCCAGGGGGGATCCCAGACGATATTGACTTCCGCTTCGCTTACGCCGGGGACCCGTTCCAGCTGGCCTTTGGCATCTTCGGCGATGGCGGGCCCCATGCCGCAGCCGGGGGCGGTCAGGGTCATATCCATGTCGATTTTGTAGCCGCCTTCGAGGCGTTCCTTCGTTTCGAGTGAGTAGACGAGCCCGAGGTCGACGATGTTGACCGGAATTTCGGGGTCGAAAACTTTTTTCAAGGCCTCCCAGAGCGCATCCTGCTCGGGGGGACCGTCGTGGTTATCGTCGGTCGCTGCGGCTTCAGAGACTTCTTCGCCGAGGGCATCGGCGTCGGTGCCCTTGATGCGGAACATACCGTTATACGTCATCACGGTAAAATTGCCGCCGAGGCGGTGGGTGATGGTCACGGTTTCGCCTTCGGGCAGGCTCATCGGTGTGCCCTGCGGGATGAGGGTGACTTCGACTTCGCGGGTGAGTGTTCTTGTGTCGTCCATGGTGGAGATGATTGATGACTGATGATTGATGACTGAAGATTCATCAATCACCGCCTAAGCCTTCGGCTTTAGGCGATTTTCGCGTCGAATTTTTTGTGGATGAGTTGACGCAGATTGTCCGCGAGTTCGTCGCTCTCGATTTTCTCGATCACTTCCTCAAAGAAACCGAAGACCATGAGTTGCATGGCGACGCGGCGGGGGATGCCACGCTGCATCATATAGAAGAGTTCGGCTTGATCGACGTTTCCTGTGGTGGCGCCGTGGGAGCAGCGCACGTCGTTGGCTAGGATCTCCAGACCGGGCAGGGCGTTGGCCTCGGCGGTCGGGTCGAGGAGCAGGTTACGATTGGTTTGGTAGGCGTCGGTTTGTTGGGCGCCTTCGGCCACTTTGATCAGGCCGGAGAAGATCGTGCGGCTGTTGTCGAGCAGCGCGTTTTTGTAGAGCAGGTCGGACACGGCGTTGGGCGCGTTGTGCGTCTGGAAGGTGCGCTGGTCGAACTCCTGCGTCTCTTCCGCCACGGTCAGGGAATACATCTTCACGTCCGCGCCGGCGCCTTCAATGCGGGTCTGGCTTTCGAAGCGGGCACGCTGGGCGCCGATGTTGACGGCGATATTTTTCACCTGTGCATCGCGCTCGGCCACAATGGTATCGAGCTGAAAGGAAACAGTCTTTTCGTTCCAGTCTTGGACGATCTTGCGGAAGACATGAGCGCCCGCGCCGGCGTGGATGTTGGAGACGGAGACGTTGAGCGCCTCGTTGGCCTCGGTCTCGGAAAAGAAGAGGTCGACCACGGAGACGTTCGCGTTGTCTTCGGCGATGATCAGGGTGTGGGGGAAGACGGCTGCGCGTTCAGCGCTTGTCCAGTAGTAGTTGACGATCGGGTTGGCGATCTGGACACCCTTGGGCACGTAGAGCAGAGTGCCCGCCTTGACGGTGGCGGCGTGCAGACCGAAGAACTTCTTCGAGCCGAGCTCGGTCGATTCTTGGAGGAAGTATTGCTCCATCAGTTCGGGGTGCTGCTCGATGGCCTCGGCGATCGGCAAGTAGATGACGCCTTGAGCGATGAGCTCAGCGCTCACACCCTCGAACCGGGCCGGTGCGTCGTCCACAAAGACGGCACGTCCTGCGCGGGCGGTGACAAGGACAGAGCGCTCGGTGAGCGCGTCGAGCGTCGTTGTGGCGGGTGTTTCGACAGGGTTGAAGTCGTCGATACTCAGCTTGCCCACGCTGGCGAAGCGCCAGGCTTCATCCCGAGCGGTCGGCAGAGGCAGGTTGTTGAATTGATCCAGCCCGGCGGCGCGGCGCTTGGCCAGCCATGTCGGTTCTTGGGCAGAAATGGTTGCAGTTGGATTTTCCAAAGTGGTGGTCATTATAAAGTTTTTTGAGATGCTGTTCTAATAATCTAAGCAGGTCTTGTGATCATTACCTGATCCGCACCTAAAGGAGCGGACATACGTATGCGGCTTCGTTTCTTGTCCTCCATAGCCTTGCAGAGCGGGCGATGCAGGCGACAGCGGAAAGTGGCCGTGTTCCATAACAGACTAACCAACGGATCCTTCCATTTCCATGTCGATCAGGCGCTTCAGTTCCACCGAGTATTCCATGGGGAAGGCCTTCATTAGGTCGTTGACGAATCCGTTCACGGCAAGGCTCATCGCTTCGCCCTCGGAGAGGCCGCGCTGCATCATGTAGAAGATCTGCTCGGCGCTGACTTTGGAGACGCTAGCCTCATGCTGGACGGTATTGTTCTGGCCGCGTGTGGTGATCGCGGGGTAGGTATCCGTCCGGCTGTTGGTGTTGATCAAGAGGGCGTCACATTCAGTATTGTTTTTGCAATTTTTGAGATGCTTGGGCATGTGGACTTGGCCACGGTAGGTGGAGCGTCCTTTACCGATTGAGATCGACTTGGAGATGATGTTGCTCGTGGTGTTGTCCGCGAGGTGCATCATCTTCGCGCCGGTGTCCTGATGCTGGCCGTCGTTGGCAAGAGCGATGGAGAGCACTTCGCCACGGGCGCCTTTACCCTTCAGCACGACGCCCGGATACTTCATGGTCAGGCGGGAGCCGATGTTGCAGTCGATCCACTTCACTTCAGCGCCTTCGTCGGCCATGCCGCGCTTAGTCACGAGGTTAAAGACATTGGACGACCAATTTTGCACGGTGATGTATTGGATCTTGGCGTTCTTCAGTGCGACCAGCTCGACCACTGCGCTGTGGAGCGTAGCGGTTTCGAACTTAGGCGCAGTGCAGCCTTCCATGTAGGTGATCTCGGAGTCTTCGTCGGCGATAATGAGCGTGCGCTCGAACTGTCCGAAGTTTTCTGCGTTGATCCGGAAGTAAGCTTGCAGGGGCTGCTTGAGCTTCACGCCCTTGGGCACGTAGATGAAGCTGCCGCCCGAGAAAGTGGCGCTATTCAGCGCAGAGAATTTGTTGTCGGCGGTCGGGATCACTTTGCCGAAGTAGGGGCGGAAGATCTCCGGGTATTTGGCGAGGCCCTCGGTCGAACCGACGAAGATGACGCCCTCCTTTTCGAGGTCTTCCTTCATCCGGGAGTAGGAGGCTTCGGAGTCGAAC
>DLQD01000067.1 GCA_002480015.1 Opitutia bacterium UBA7441 | reverse complement strand
AAGTGGGGAGTGGGGAGTGGGGAGACCTTTGATGGCGGCATGGCGGCTGAAGCCGCCTCTACGATTGTTTTATCTGTGTTCGAACCACCGGGAATGTCCTCCCACTTACTCACTAATCGCAGCGATTACCTCGTCGATGGACTCCGCGCCTTTGATCTGATTGCGTAGGCGTTCGGTGCGACAGTTTTTGGCAATTTCTGCGAGTGTCGCGAGGTGGCCTTCGCTGTCACCCTTCGGGCTGATGATGAAAAAGACGAAATCAATTGCTTCGTCCTGTCCGGGGATGGTCAAGCCATGCTTGAGATTGGCTACAAAGCAGATGCGATAGTCGAGGTCTCCACAATAGACGTGTGGTATGGCGACACCATGCCCGAGGAAGGCGGGGAAGATACGGCCTTGTTCATTCAGGTCTTCGAGCACTTGATTTTGCAATATCGTGGGCACATGCGCGGTCGCCGCATAAGCGAGTTGCGCGTAGAGGCTTTCGATGCTCTCACACTCTAGGTGGAGGAAGCCACCGCTATAGAGCGCACGCAGGAGGAAGCCCTCTGCCCGGCGCAGGCAGATGACTTCGTCCTCCGGTTTGACCAGCTCTTTGAGGCTCGCATCTTGTGCGATTGCTTTGAGCTGCTTACCGCGGCGGATGAAGAGGGGGTGCCAGTCTCCCGAGGCCAGGCTTTTGCCTTCTTCCCAGAGCACAGTTTCAAAGCTACTTTCACCCTGTAAGAGCTCGCTGCCGATCACGGCAGGGCGTGAGAGGTCGCCGAATACGGATTGGCCGGTCAATTGGTCTTCCTCGGTCGGGCTATCGAGCGGAATCCAGCCAAAGACGCTCTCACTATTGAGTTCCTCCGCCCAGCGCTGCATCAGAAGTTGATTCAGCTCGACATTATCGGTGAGTGCCAGCACATAACCGGCACCGAAGAGTGCCTGTTCGTTTTCGTAGAGTTTCTCCGCCTCCATGCCGTCACGATGGAGGGCAGGCAGGCCTTCTTTCTTGGCCAAGGCGATGTTGCGGGCATTGGTGTCGAGCAGGAGGACGTGTTGTTCATCCTTACGCATTAGCTTGCGAGCCAACTCACGGCCAAAGTGGTGTGCGCCGATGATCACCCAATCGTTGGGAGCGGGACGTTGCAGGCCGAGAATTTTTGCAAAGATCCCCGCGGAGAGACCCTGGATCAGCACGGTCGCGCAGATCACCGAATAAACGAAAGATTCCAACAGCGCAGGGTCACCGACCGGATTCTCTTTCGAGCTCAAACTTAAGGCAAAGAGCGAGGCCATAGACGCCGCGACTACGCCGCGCGGCGCCACCCAGCTGAGGAGTGCCTTTTCGCGGATATTTAAGGGCGTGCCCCAGGACGAGGCAGCGATGCTGATCGGGCGGATGAGTAGGATGACCGAGAAGAGTACCCAGCCGCCACCCATCTCGAAGAAGTCGATGAATTGTTGCAGCTCCAATCGGGCGACGAGTAACAAAAAAAGCATTCCGATGAGCAGATCCACGATCTCCGCTTTGAAGGCCTTGATTTCTCGGAGCTGCCGTGGC
Source organism: Opitutia bacterium UBA7441 (assembly GCA_002480015.1). GTDB lineage: Bacteria > Verrucomicrobiota > Verrucomicrobiia > Opitutales > Coraliomargaritaceae > Thalassobacterium. The sequence continues at coordinate 5,844 of DLQD01000067.1, read as the reverse complement.
TTTTTGATGCCTACGATCATTCCTGCGACTGTGACTGAGAGTAGCCCAGCTTCCGGTTTGATCAGCTCCGTTGCGCCAAAAATGAGCATCGCGCCGGCCAGTGCAAAAGCGTTGACCATATTATCCGGTATCCAGTTTTTACGCATCATCCAATAGATGAGGTAGCCGCCTACGCCCCCGATGACTGCACCGCCGATAATACGGATAAGGAAGTTGGGCAGAGCCACTGCACCGCCGCCCTCGACCACCCATTCGAAACAAAGAATTGCCGTGAATACGCCGATCGTATCGATCAAGACACCCTCCCAGTGCAGAATGCTACCGAGTTTTTGCTGCACCCGTATCCTACGCAGCAGCGGCACGATGACAGTTGGCCCTGTAACGATGATGAGACTCCCCATCAGCAGAGCAAAGGACGGCGAAGTATCAAAGACGATGTAGGCCGTGAGCCCCGAGCCGAGCCATGTGATCAAGACGCCGACCGTGAGTAGTCGCTTAATGACTGTCGATGTCTGTTTGAACTCTTTGAGGTCAAGTGTCAGAGCCCCCTCGAAAAGAATGAGCCCGACCGCGAGCGAGACCACCATTGGCAGAAAGTTGCCAAGCGCATTCGGATGCAGCACGTCCAGCCCCTCGGGCCCCAGCGCAAAGCCTCCGAGCAGTAACAAGACGATTGTCGGTAGGTGCAGCCGGCGGGAGAGAATGGTCAGCAGGCAGCCCCCACCAACGGCGAAACAAAGTGCCCAGAGGGCGTCTTGCGTGCCGCCCACGGCCAGAATAGGCGTGTAACTCATAGGTCTAGTTTATGGCACATGCCGAGGGCGGGGGAGACTTCGCTGGCCTTACCGATCACCTGCGCCGGAACGCCGGCGACGCTGGTGTGAGGAGGGACGTCTTTAAGTACCACGCTGCCGGCACCGACTTTAGCGCCTTCACCGATTTCAACATTACCGAGGATTTTGGCGCCCGCTCCAAGGAGTACGCCGGAGCGTACTTTCGGGTGGCGGTCGCCGCGATCTTTACCCGTGCCTCCCAGTGTAACTGCATGGAGGATCGAGACATTACTCTCGACCACAGCCGTCTCACCGGCCACGAAGCCGGTGGCGTGGTCGAGCAAAATACCGCAGCCGATTCTGGCTGCCGGATGAATGTCCACTGCAAACGTTTCCGAGATCAAGCTCTGCAGGTAGAGGGCAAACTCGGTGCGCCCCTGATTCCAGAGGTAGTGTGCTACGCGGTAGCAGACCAGCGATTGCAAGCCCTTGAAGTAGAGTAAGGGTGTCAGCACGTCTGGGCACGCAGGGTCGCGTTCCTTAACTGCGATCATGTCACGGGCCACCTCTTGCAAGATCATCGGGTGGTGGAGGAAGGCGTCCATAAAGGTTTCGTGAAGCACCTCGATAGAAGTGGCGTGATTGACGAGTTTACGGGTCAAGCGGTAGGTGAGGCATTCTGCGAAATTCTCACGATCCAACACGGTTTCGTTAATCAAAGTCTTTAAAGCGGGCTCGCGTGCCACTATTTCGTTGGCTCGAAGCCGAATCTCGCTCCAGTGAGCGTCTAGGTCGATGGGTTGCATGCGAGTGTAATTATCTGGATGCACAATAAATGCCAATCAAAAGAACGAAAACTCGATTCGCTTTCTAGTTGATTCCGGCAAAGCGCGCCGCAAGTTATGGTTATTTCACCGAACAGGAACTGATTCTATTATGGCTACAGGACTTCTATTTTCCGGACAGGGTGCGCAAACCGTAGGGATGGGGTGCTCGCTTTATAAGAACTCGGAGACCGCGAAAGCGCTCTATGACGAAGCCAACGAGGTGCTCGGTTGGGATTTGAAGTCGATCTGCTTCAACGGTCCCGACGAGGCGCTGACCGAGACTAAGGTCTGCCAGCCGGCACTCTACGTGCAGGGCTACGCGATTTTCAGTATTTTGAAAGAGCGCGGCCTCTTGGGCGATCTGAAGGCCGCCTGTGGTCTCAGCCTCGGCGAGCTCACCGCGCTGGCCGCTGCTGGAGTCTATGATTTCGCCACTGGTCTGCGCCTTGTGGCTGAGCGCGGACGTCTCATGCAGCTCGCCTGTGATGCGACCAAGGGCGGCATGGCTGCCGTCATCGGGGGCACGCCCGATGAGGTGCAGCGCTTCTGTGACGAGTTCGGGATCGAGATTGCCAATTTGAATTGCCCGGGGCAAATCGTTATCTCTGGGGACAATGCCAAAGTTCTCGAAGCAGTCGCCGCCTCCAAGGGTCGTTTCAAGCTCTGCAAGCCGCTTAACGTGGCCGGCGCCTATCATAGCCGCCTGATGGCTTCGGCGCGCGATGCGTTTGCTGGTTTTGTTCAGAATTTTGATTTCAAAGTCCCTGAGATCACGGTCTACACCAACGTTACCGGTGGCCAGGTCTCTGAGCCACAAGCGATCAAAGATGCGCTGGTGAGCCAGGTGGTCTCCTCCGTCCGCTTCGAAGATAATCTTCGCCATATGGCCGCGGACAACGGTATCGACCTCTTCTACGAGTGCGGTCCTGGCAAGGTTCTCGCCGGTTTCGCCAAGCGTATCGACAGGGAACTCGTAGTTTCCCCCATGTCCGACTTCGAGGAGATCCCTTCCTAGCCGAATCGCATGCGCATCTACTTCATGGGTATCTGCGGCACGGCTATGGGCAATGCCGCGCTCCTTGTCAAAGAACAGGGCCATGAAGTGTTGGGTTGCGACGCGGGCGTCTATCCGCCCATGTCGGATGTGCTGGCCGATGCCGGTATTGAGGTGCTTGAGGGCTTCGACGCTGACCGTCTCGCCGCACTCAGGCCGGATCAAGTCGTCGTCGGCAACGCTATGAGCCGAGGTAATCCAGAGGTGGAGTGGTTGCTTGATCAATCCAAGATCGCCTACATTTCGTTGCCCGAACTCTTCCATGGCACTGTGCTGCCCGGTCGACGCCCGGTCGTCATTACCGGCACACACGGCAAGACCACCACCTCAACACTCGCCGCCTATTTGCTCGACCAGACCGACGCGGAACCTGGCTGGCTCATCGGTGGCGTGCCCAACGATTTACCCGGCGGCGCGCAACTGGGAAAAGGGGCACCCTTTGTCATTGAAGGTGACGAGTATGACTCCGCCTTCTTCGACAAGCGCAGCAAGTTCATCCATTACCGCCCGCAGGTCGCCGTACTCAACAATCTGGAGTTCGACCACGCCGACATTTTTCGAGATCTCGAAGATGTGCAGCGCACCTTCCGCCACTTTTTACGCATCATCCCCGCCTCCGGCTACGCGCTGGTCAATGGAGACGATGCCAATATTACCGCGCTCTTGCCTGCGCCCTGGACCCAAGTCGTCCGCGTCGGCGTAGGGGAGGGAAACGACCTGATCATTCAAGGCTTTCAAGACGCGCCAAAAGGCTCTCAGTTTGAACTCGTTTGGAAAGGGCGCCCCTGGGCCCGGGTGACTTGGCCGATGCATGGCCTATTTAATGCGCGTAACGCGGCTATGGCCTCCCTTGCGGCCGCCCTGTCCAGCGGGTGCCACGACCCCGTCGATTTTGATCTCTCTGCCTTGTCGGCTTTTCGTGGTGTGCGCCGTCGCCAAGATGTGCTCCATGCAGACGACGCGGTCGTCGTGGTTGAAGACTTCGCTCACCATCCGACTGCCGTGGCGGGGGCGATCGAGGCGCTTCGTGCAGCCTATCCGGACCGTGCGATGACCGTTTGCTTTGAGCCGCGCAGTAATACCGCCGCGAGCTCTCGCTTCCATACTGAGTTTCAAGAAGCTCTCAGCCATGCAGATGCGGTCTGCTTTGGTGCGGTGCACCGCGCTGAACGTATGCGCCCGAGCGAGCGCTTGGATACGCAAGCTATGGCTGAGACATTGAGTGCTGCAGGTGTTCGTGCACTGGCCTTCGACGATAATTCCGAATTGAAGGCGCATCTGATTCGCGCATTAGCGAAGCCTCGGTGCGAGCTGATCGTTTTCTTGACTAATGGCTCATTTGATGGGCTTCCTCGCGCTCTAGCTCAAGAACTGAAAATTCTTCGCTAAAGTGCGATTTGGAGAGGAAAGGATCTTCTTCAGTTTTTTGGGAGCCGTCTGTGAACTGGTTCAGTAGTGTCGTATACATTTTTACGACATCGTGCTCCATTTGACTGATTTCCATTCGTCTTGGCGTTATGTCATGCGCGATGGCGATATGCCCCTGGAGCTCTCCGTTCTCGTCGAGAATGGGTGTCACTGAAATATCCACCCAATAGGCATATCCTTTTTTGTGATAGTTGAGAACCTCGGCTCGGAAGTTTTGCCCTTGCTGCAATGCATGCTGCATCGCTTCGGTTGTATGGGGGTCGGTACCTTTACCTTGCAGTAAAGTTCCTGGGTTTCGGCCAATGACTTCATTCACATTATAGCCACATAACTTTTTGAATGCACGGTTGGACCAGGTGATCCTCCCTTGTGAATCTGTGATTAAAACAGCATCCGAAAGATGATTTGCGGTAGCTTTGAAACCGGCGTTATCGAATCGCACTGCCATAGTAATAATGAGTTTAGGTGTGGAGCATTATTGCAGGAAGAACTTAAATCAATGTCTTCAGGTCACTGTCTTGCAACCGTAATACTAAATTAAAGGTCGGATATTAACTCACTATTCACGTTTGTTGTTCTTCGATTAGAACTACTTTTATCTACGTTAATTTTAGTAAGGGCTTTAACTATAAGGGCAGGTTTTCACCCGAACAAGCGATTCGTAAAGGCCCGAACCCTAGTAATGTAAAGACCTCTTTAAAGTATAGGGAGTTCACTTCGCTGGGTAAAATTCATGACGGGTGAGTGAGTCCAATGGCGGTGATCTTGACCAAAGGCTAGCTGATTGGAGAATTTTTTCTCGTATCGACTGTCATTTGAATTGGTAGCGCCTTGAGGGTGCATTTTAAGTCGGGGGTGTGGCTATCCAAGGTAAGCCACATAGCTATGTCCGCTCCCTTAGGTGCGGAGCTAGTTGCACACCCACTGACGATGAAGCATCTACAGAAAAGTTGCCCCGCATTCTTCATTTAGCCGGCAGATTGAGGGTCGTCCGCGTGGTCGGGGGTTGACAAGCCTGTCGCAGCTTATGTCAATCGCAGTTCATATGAGCGAAGCAAAGCCAGTCATTTTAACCTGTGCCCAACCCACCGGCCCATTAACGATCGGTAACTACTTGGGTGCCATCAAAAATTGGGCGACCATGCTAGACGACTATGAGTGTTACTTCGGCGTGGTCGACATGCATGCGATCACAGTGAAATACGCGCCTGCGGACTTACGTGCCAACACGCTCTCCTGCGTCGCGCAGTATATAGCCTGCGGCTTGGATCCCGAGCGCTCGAACATTTTTATCCAATCGCACGTTACCGGCCACACCGAGCTAGCCTGGCTACTCAGTTGCATTACGCCACTCGGCGATTTGCAGCGGATGACTCAGTTTAAAGAAAAAGCTGCCAAGCTTGGGTTCAACGTAGGGGAGGGCAATGATCTCAAATTTAGCCACGAGGGCGCCCGCGCTCAGGCTTCGGTCAACTCGGGGCTGCTTATGTATCCCGTCCTTATGGCGGCGGACATCCTTCTCTACAATGCCGATACCGTGCCCGTGGGCAACGACCAGCGCCAGCATCTCGAACTCTGCCGCGACTTGGCCCAGCGTTTCAACCATACGTATTCGGAGACCTTCACCATCCCCGAAGGCTTTATTCCGAAAGCGGGTGCGCGCATCATGTCGCTACAGGATCCTAGTCGCAAGATGTCGAAAAGCGACGAGAATCAAAGTTCCACCCTCTACATTCTGGACGAGCCTGCGCAGCTGAAAAAA
>DLQD01000057.1 GCA_002480015.1 Opitutia bacterium UBA7441 | reverse complement strand
CATGCCTGTCGGCCGCAACGTCGATCTTATTGACGGCCCTGCGTAGAGCGCGCCTTCCCCGGCATAACAAGCTATTCATCTCGAACGGACTCCCCTCTTCTTGTTCTCACCAGCACTTCGCAGAGACTTTAATCAAGCTAGCTAGGAAAGTCAGGTTCTATAAACCGGGCCCTATGTAGGCATTGATTCTCTGGGGCGGAGGGCGGACAATATGGAGTGTATGATCTTGACTGAGTCAATATAATACATACTAAATTCTTCTTCATGTATTTTTGGCGTATTTTACTGGGTTTCCAATTAATGGGCACTACAGCACATGCAGTTATTGCTCTCAATATAATTGGTGGGTCTACTGCCAATTGGACCGCCATCGACTATCCTGCAGTACGTTCGGATTATCTTGATGATCAACAAACTGGGCACATTCCTTCCGATCTTGTTGGAGATATTGATGGTAACCAAGTCGCCTTCTACAAAACGTATGATGACGGAGGTGGTACAGCTACACTAAATGACGATTGGATTGGTTTTAGGGCGCGATTGGCTGCTCCTGACGGGCAGAGCGGAACTCCCACTTGGGATTCTAACTTACTTGTTGGGATTGATGTTGGGAGTGATCGAGATATGGACATTTTCCTGGTTACGACACAAAAAAGTGGCGGTTATATTCGTTACTATTCTGTAGATAATCCCAATGTTGTAGGACAAAATATTTCACCCGCGACTACTAGCGTGAGTGTATTGAATCCGACGGGCTCTGCTGCTGATGTGGCCGATGGCGGTGGCTTTACCTGGGAGCGGTCGCCTAGCTCGTCATATTTTGATTATTCTGCTGTTGATAGCATTACGGATCATTATATCGCTGATGGTGGTGTGAATGCCACAGACAATTTAGACGGCCTTTCACGAAGTAACAAAGATGACACGGACTTCTTCCTCAGCTTTCAAGTGGATATGCTGACTTTGATCGAAGCTGTTCGCTTAAGTACAGGTGATATTCTTGATGGCAGCACATCACTTAGTTTTGTCTTAGGAACATCCATTCAAGACAATGCGTTCAATCAGGATATGAATGGCCAAAACGGTAATAGTGATCCCAATGACCCTTATTCCGGAGATCCATACTCCCAAAATCTTAAAGATTTTACGTGGGATGAACTTGGGGCTGCGACAGAATCATTTACGGCGTCGGGCGTCGAACCTGTGCCAGAACCAGCGCACTACGGGATTGCCTTAAGCCTTTGTGCTCTTGCTTATCTCGCAAAGCGCAGCCGAGATGTAGAGTGAGGCTTGCCTATGAAATTTGTAGTATCAGAAACTTATTTCTAATCCGCTGCCGTCAAGATCTTCTTACGCTCACGCAGATGATTGGCCTGACCGAAATCGCTGTGCCAGAAACGCCAAGGCAATAGAGCAGTGGCGATAAAGATGATTTGACTCAGCCAAAAGGCCACCAGCCAGTAGAAGCCGCTGTCAGTGAAGCCATAAGAGTGCAGGCCGACGCCGAGTAAGTTGGTCCCGAACCACGACCAAGCGGTGACAATATTGCCACAGATCGCCAGCGACATCAGCCCCCGTTCCTTGAAGATACCGCCCCATCGTGCGTGTAGGTAGATGGCACCCATCACCACGATCATGAGCGCCCCGTTTTCCTTCGGGTCCCAGCCCCAGAAGCGCCCCCAACTCTGATCCGCCCAAATGCCACCAAGGATCGTGCCGACTAGGCTGAAGAGGGTGGCGAAGCAGGTGATGCCGTAGACCATCGCACTAAGTGAACGGGCAGTCTCCTTGTTGAACCCCCGGCTGAATACGCCGAGCACGATGAAGACGATGGCCAGTGCACCCGCCAAGAACATCGCTGAGTAGCCGAAGGTAATGATGACAACATGTGTCGCCAGCCAGAAGTTGGAATCGAGCACCGCTCGCATCATTTCCAGGGTGTCGCCGCTCATCGCGAGGTGGTGCGCTACAATCAAGGTGCAGAAGCCGACCAGTGAGGCCATCGCAGCGCCGATGCCGTTTTTGAAAAATTTCTCGATAAAGGTGCCCAGTAGCACCGCGCCCCAGCCCACGAAGACAGCGGAGGAGTAGAGATTCGTAACCGGGGGGCGGCCTTGGATATACATCCGCGAGAGCAGCCCGAAGGTGTGGATAGCAAAGGCCAGCACGAGGATCCAAAAGGCCGCCCGGCTCAGCTCCTGCGGCCAGCGCAGCCATGAAATGCAGGCCACGAGGAAGATCAGGACGTAGAGCTGCATTGAAATGTAGAAAGGCTGCAGCGTATTAAAGACACGCTCATAGTGCACGCGGCCGATATCGCTGGGGAAGTCGCCGATAAAGCGCTGGCGCAGCTCCTGGACCTCTTGGTTAAAGGTGGCCGCATCATTTTGGCGGTAGGCCATGGTCAGGGTGGCATAGCTCGTCACGTAGGGGCTGAGCGGGTCGCCCTTCATCACGTCGAGCAGTTCGAGGCCGATGTTCTTCCAGTCTTCCAACGGATCGACTGGCGGGGGCGGCGGTATCACGCGCAGGTGGGCGATTTGCGAGAGTTTTAGATAGTCATCGGCAAAAGCGATGAAGCGGTTGAGCAAGGCGGCATCGTATTCGTCGCCGGCCTGCTGCTTGCGCAGTTCCGCCATGCCGGGTTGGATCGTGGCGAGATAGCTTTGATACTCATCGATCAGGCGGTCGAGGCGCTCAGCACCACCGACAGGATGTAGGGAATGCATCACCCGGTGGTAGCGCATGAGTCCTTCATTTACATCAGCGATCTGGTTTTCGTAGGGACTGCGTTTTTGGGGTTCCGGATTGATCTCGGCGTGCAAGCGGCGCAGCTCCTCTGAATAGGGGAGAAGGTCGTTGTATGAGTAGTAGCGCTCGCCTTGTTTGGCCAGGCCAGCCAGTCCAAGATCGTCGGGAAACTCGATTTTAAAAATCGGATACGTGTCGGCCAGCTCGGGGCGCATGGTCAGGTCTATAAACCATTGGATGGGCGTGAGCGTTGCGCCTTCGGTCGTCACCACCTTCTGGCGTCCGGACAGCACGAGCAGCGTATTGCGCGCGACGGAATCGAGCGGCTTGATCCGCCCACCCACCTGGACCGGTAGTTCGGCGAAAGCCTCAATATCGAAGTCCGAATCCGACTTCGCCGAACGCAGCCCGCCCCAGAGGATGACGGCGACGAGTAGGACGATGAGACTGTAGATGAGCTTTTTCACGGGAGGGTGGAGAGGTGTTGTTTTTTTTGACTACGAAAGGGGCGAAGCGCGGGGCAGGCATTAGGAAATACTGTCGACAAGTATTCGCGTTCTTTCGTGCATTTCGTAGTGGAAAAACAGAGCCTATTTTAACTGCGTTTGCCGAGGAATTTAAAGAAGTGCATGCCGAACTGCACGCACATGCCGAGCCCCATGAGGAGCACGCTGATGTAGGGGAGCAGCCAGCCAGGGTTGCGAACCACTTGGAGGATGGATGTTTTGTCCTGATTGGCGAAGGATGCTTGGTAAAAAGTGTGGCCTTCGTAGCGGAGCGGGTGATTCATATAGATGAGGGCCTTTTGGCTTTTGGTGCTGTCTTCCATGTGGTGAACCATGACTTCGCTGGAGTAGTTAAACGGGATCTCCGTGCCAGGATACTTGTCGTGCGAGAAATCGATCAGTTCGATCTCGAAGGGGTAATACTGGCGCGTAAAACGAAGGGCGATTTCCCAGGACTGGTCGCCGGACTGGACTATTTGCGGAGGGAAGCGCTCGTCGATCACATTGGAGACGAGCCAGATGCCGAGAGAATCTTCGCCATTGAAGACTTCGACATAGGCGGTTGCAGTGTTGATATCGTCCTCCGCGTAGGTTTCCGCCTGTGGTGTGACTACGATGCCCATCTTGACGGCGACGCCACGGTTGGCTGCCGTCTCCAATGGTGTGCCACTGGTGGCCCGCCCGAGTGCGGCGTTCGGGTAATAGCTGAGCGTCCGGACGCTTAGAGTGGATTCCGCTACATCGACGCGCTCGCCCGGTTTGAGGAGAGTGGCCGGAATGCTGTGGACCTGGTCGTAGTCGGGATGGCTGCGGTCGATCAGAACGAGTTCGTTATCGCGGTAGCTTTGTGAGTAGTGGCTGCGGCCACCCTCATCTACAGGCATCTGACTCTCCACGGCCAGAAGGTCTGTCAGTAACTCGCTGACGAGTAGAAGCACTAAGCCGAAGTGAACTAGAAAGATGCCAATCTTCTTGGTCGATAGCTGGAATCGAGTGAGGTGCGCTGCGAGGAGATTAAGAAAGAGCATGCCCCCGAGCAGATAGCCGCCAGGCATGGGAATGCGCAGCCAGAAGAGTTGTTCGTATGCGGGAGCCTCTTGCGGATAGGCCCACACCACAAGAAAACTTTCAAAGTAGAGTTTCTGCGTGTGCCAGATGCCGTAATGCACTTGGTCGAGGGTGCCGAAAAAGATCAGCACCATGGAAAAGCTCAGGAGGACGACGGTCAGCTTGAGTGAGCTGAAAAATGTAAAGAGCGTCTTCATGGATCAATGATGGTCGTCCTCCAGTCTGACGGAATCGAGGAAGATTTTCATTTGCGCTTCGTTCGCCAAAACCGTTTCACGGTTTCCTTGGAGTTTAAAAAACCAAGTAAAGCCATGAAAGGGGAGCAGGCCGCCCAGGATGCTTTGCTCAAGGCCTTCGAGCCGTATGTAGAGGCCGCCGTGTCCGGAAATGGAGTAGGGCTCGGTGTAAGCGG
>DLQD01000040.1:4288-4466 GCA_002480015.1 Opitutia bacterium UBA7441 | reverse complement strand
TTGCAGGGCTGGCGCTCTGTGAGACGTCGGTGCTTTCTAGTCTCTTTCTCGCTGCGCGGGACTACCCGCAGTATCAGATCGGCATTCTGATGGTGGCCGTCTTTGCGATGATCCAGTTTGCGCCGAGCTATGCCACGCCGGGGTATGCACTCAAGTCCTCTGACGAGGCTTGAGTGAA
>DLQD01000040.1:0-4221 GCA_002480015.1 Opitutia bacterium UBA7441 | reverse complement strand
GGAGTGGAGCGTTTGCTTCATCCCCATCCATTCGATCTATTTTGGATTACGATTCGGACCTTGCGATTGTGCTTCGCTCAAAGATCGCGACGGTTGGTTTGTCTTTCCCTGCTTTGCCGATGCGGCGGAGCAAGAACCAGCCGTCGATCTCGGGTTCCAAGTCGCCTGGCAGTTCTAAGAGCACGCGGGCGTCGGGCGTGGCGATGGCGCCTACGGCCTTGGTGAAGATGCTTCCGATCTGCGTGGAGATTATTTCATAGGGTGGATCGATAAAGATCAGGTCGTAAGCTGGGGAGTCGGCGTGGAGAGAAAAGACATCGCGTGCCACGACTTTCGCAGTATCTGTATCCAATTGGCAACTACGCAGTGTTGCACACACATTATCCCGTAAGCAAGCGAGGGCGGCACGGTCGGTCTCGAAAAAAGTGGCCCTGGCAGCGCCTCGGCTGAGCGCTTCGAGTCCATAGCTGCCGGTGCCGGCGAAGAGGTCGACCACTCGGCAGCCTTCGACACTGCCGCCAAGGCTCGAAAAGACCGCCTCGCGCATGCGGTCGGTGGCGGGGCGGGTGCCCTCGCCCTTAGGGGCTTTGAGCCGGATGCCGCGGGCATGTCCTCCAGTGATGCGCATGTCTGCGAGTGAAAGTGAGAGTGATGGTGAAAGTGGTGTTTACCGCACCGCTTGCCAGACGCGGAGCAGGCTTTCGACAAGCGCGGGCAGTTCATTGAGCGGCACTTGGCTGGCGGCGTCTGAAATGGCCTTTTCTGGATTTGGGTGGGTTTCGAGGAAGACGCCGTTCGCACCCGCGGCCAGAGCGGCGCGGGCGAGGGGGGCGACATATTCACGTTGGCCGCCGCTGATACCGCCGGCGCCGCCGGGGATCTGCACGCTGTGAGTGGCGTCGATAATGGTGGGGTGCCCGTTGCCGGCCATGATGCTAAAGCTACGCATGTCGACGACCAGGTTTTGATAGCCAAAAGTCGTGCCTCGGTCAGTCTGCCAGATTTCCTGAGCCCCGGCCTCTTCAAGCTTGTTGGTGACAAAAGTCATTTCGTAGGGTGAAAGGAATTGGCCTTTCTTGACGTTGATTGCGCAATTGGTCGCTGCGGCGGCAACCAGGAGGTCCGTCTGGCGGCAGAGAAAGGCAGGGATTTGCAGCGCGTCGACGACTGAGCCGACGACGGCACATTGTTCGGGCAAATGGATGTCGGTTACAGTTTTGAAGCCGTATTCCGCCTGGATTGTTTTGAATATCTCCATCCCTTCTTCGAGGCCGATACCTCGATTACTGGTGATCGAGGTACGGTTGGCCTTATCGAAAGAGCCCTTGAAGAGGATGTTGAGCTCGGGGTGCTTTTGCTGGAGCGCGGCGAGAGCATCAGCCACAGGGCGGCAGGTGTCGAGGCTTTCCAACGAACAGGGACCAGCGAGGAGTAGGAGTTTTTTCGGGTCGTATATCATGGCGTGCATTAAGAGATCGATTTTCGGCCGCGCCAAGCCTGCAATTTATTGGTGATGCTTTCTGCTTTGCCTTCCGGTCGATTCTTTATAAGCCTTGTCACGTGTTTCATTTCTGCTCCGTCTTTCTGTCGAGTTTGTTGTTCTCGTCTGCTCTTTCGGCCATCGAGGTGGTCGATTATTTGAAGGGCTATGAGGGGCGATGGGTCGGTCATTTCACGATTCACTCGGCAGCTACGGGCTACAGCGAAACCTTCCCGGTCGAGCAGCGCTATTGGTGGAAAGACGGGCAATTGCACGGTATTTCCGTCTCGGATACCAATGAAGGCATGCGAACGGCCACGTCGCGCACTTTTATCCAAAAAGAGCGACTGCAATCGGAGGTCACGATGGGTGACACCCTAGAGACCTATTACGGAGTCATTCATATTGATGGGATCGTCTGGTTACCATTAAACCTTCAGAGGGCAGCGGATTACCAAATGAAGGAAAGCTTCGTCGAGGCCGAGGGGCAGCGTTGGCTGCATACGGATGGGTTTGACAGTTTCGTCTATCAGGACGGGTTGGCGCACATCGTCTATCGCGGGCGCTTGGCCTTTCTGGGTAAAGAGTAGCTCAATCCCTGGGTATCAAGCTGGCGAGTTTTTCGCGGAGCGTGGGCTCTAGCTCGGCGCCTTTGATCCATTGAGATGCTTCGACGGGTTGGGCTTGCGCCCAGCTGCGCAGACTGGCCTCAAGTCGCATCAGGCGTTGATCCGGGTCGTCGATCGTGTTGGCCCAAGCGGCGGCCGCTTCTGGTTCGAATCGCTGGATCGATTCGCTGAAGCCGAAGATAGCGGCATCGCGCTGCTCGCCGGGGGACTGTTCGCTCAGCCACTGGGAGGCGGCGATGGAGTCGGTCTCAGCCCAGACCTGCATCAGGCCAGTGGCATATTGGGCGGAATGAAAGAGATCACCGGAAGGCAACTGGCTTAGCCATTCGGCGGTGGCGGCAGGGTCTTGCTCGGCACGCGCCAGAACGTGTCCGGCGAGCACGACGGGCGCGGCGTAGGCCTTTGCCATTTGGCGGAGAAAGGCCTCCGCTTCTGCCGGAGATTGAGAGGTATAACGATGGATCGCTTCGACGAGTAGTGTGTCGTCTCCATTGAACTCCGCCTCCGCGAAGGCCCAGATACTGGCTGCTTCGGGCTGGGTCTCGGCCCAAGCGTTAACAAGGGCGGCAGCGGCATTGTCTCGGATCGGACCTGGCGCGAGTCCGGATACCCACGCGGAGGCGGCTTCGGGGGCTTCGCGCACCCATTTTCCAGCCAAAGACTTGGCGGCGCTGAGTTTGCTGCCGTCATTGGCCATGCCGTCGATCCAGGCGGCAGCGGCGAGGGGATCCGTCTCCGCCCAAAGCTCGATCCCGCTGTTCAGTGTTTCCAATCGGGCCAAGCCTCCGGCGTTCGATTCGAGCCAAAGCAGTGCAGATTCGGAGTCTTCGGCGGCCCAGAGGGCAACGACTTCGAGCATGCCTCTTAGGCGCTCAGAGCCCGTACTTTGAAGCTGGAGCCATTGCATGGCGGCTTCGGGATCCGCTTCGGCGCGACGGCGAGCTTCGGCAAGAAAAGGATCGAACTTGATTTCGCTGGCGAGTGGGGTCTTTTCCGTGATCTGATCCGGAGTGATGACTTTGCGGGTCCTTCTAGAGCTGGGCTCAGCTTCGCTCGTGGCACGGACGGCTTCAGTCTGGGAGGATTCGCCTGCGCGGACTTGCTCCCATGTGCGGACGAGTAGCTGCCATTCTTTCTGCAGCTGTGGCAGATATGGCCAAGCCGCAAGCAGTGTCAGTCCGAGAAAGGCCAGCGTGAGCGAGATTCGGAAGAGCCAGCGCATGAGCGTTAGTCGAGCTTGAAAAATTCGACGGTATTGGCTGTCGCCCGGGCGGCCAGTTCTTCGGCGGGTAGGGCAAGCGCTTCCGCACAACGCTCGGCGATGTGTGTGAGGTAGGCCGGTTCGTTCGACTTGCCGCGATTCGGTTCCGGGGTGAGATAGGGGCAGTCGGTTTCCAGCATGAGGCGTTCTAGACCCTGTTTGCGGAGTGCTTCGCGCACGTTATGCGCACTTTTGTAGGTCGCGATACCAGTAAAGGAAGCGCGTCCGCCTCGCTCATTGAGCTGCGCAATCTCCTCGGCGCCGTAAGTGAAGCAGTGGAAAACGATTCGCTGCCAATCGATGCCCGACTCGTCGATCAGTTTCACGCACTCCTCAAAGCAGTCGCGACTGTGGATAATCACCGGGCAATCCAATTCGTTGGCGAGCAGCAACTGCTGGCGGAAGGCGGCCTCCTGGATAAGGATCAGTTCACCCGCCTGCACGGGATTCTTTGGCAAGTGGAAAAAGTCGAGTCCGATCTCACCGAAGGCGACGGGCGCATGCGGTGGCATGAAAAAGGTGCTCAGCTGGCTCACGGCGGCCTCCCAGTCCTCGTCGACATAGCAGGGGTGCAGGCCTACGGTGTAGTCGATCGTGCCGGAGTAGCCGGCGTGCATCTCGCGGTAGGGCACCCAATCGCTGGGCGAGGTGCCCACCGTGATGAATCGGCGCACACCCGCGGCTTGAGCGCGGTCGAGCACGGGCTGAAGCGCGCCCTTATCTTTGAAGCCCTTCAAGTGGCAGTGACTATCTATGAGTTCCATGAGCCCACTAGGCTGTCGGAATTTCACCTGCTGGAAAGCGCAAATTATTTAAGGCGCATGCCGTCGGTGCGAATGTCCTCCGAGATA
>DLQD01000053.1 GCA_002480015.1 Opitutia bacterium UBA7441 | reverse complement strand
GAATTGTTACAATTCAGGGCAACTTGTTGCGTTATTGTGTCTTCAAGGAAACAAAAGCATGTTTGCGTGACACAATCGACATCAAGCTGGCTATAAATTTGAGAGGAAAAACCCCTTCGGGCCATTACGATCTCTGAGAAATATGCCCTTAATCAGCACCCTAACATAGGAAGATGGCGGCGAGTTCGGCCAAAAATCAAGCTCAGCCAAATAATTCACAAAAGTCACCTTCTTAACCTTTCTGTAACACATACGCCACAATTCCGAAACAATACGCCTGTAGTATAGGTTTTAGTTCGGGTGCCGTATCGCTCCCGTAACTTTCACCCAACACATAATATACATATGAAAACTAAATCTATTCTTCGCGGGATCACCGCTGCAGCGGCCCTTGCCTTCACCAGCCAGGCCAGCGCTACTGAAACAATCGTCATCAAGGGCTCCGACACACTGGGTGCCAAGATGGTGCCGCAAATCGCTGAGGCCTTCAAAGCCAAGATGGCTGCTCAAGGCGTCGACGTGGCCTTCGAAATCGCCGCAGAGGGTTCCTCCACTGGCGTCGCCTCTGTCATTGATGGCACGGCCGAGATCGGTATGTCGTCCCGTGACCCGAAGGATAAGGAAGTCGCTAAAGCGAAGGCAAACGGCATCGACATGAAAACCATCACCGTAGCTAAGGACGGCATCGCGATCATCGTGAACGAGTCGAATCCCCTCGAGAGCATCTCTCTCGAAGAGATTGAGCTGATCTTCTCCGGTGACGTCACCGACTGGTCAGGTATCACAGCACAAACTGGCGAAATCTCCGCCTACACGCGTAACACATCTTCCGGAACCTACGCTGTCTTCCAGAAGATGGGCATGAACTCCCGCGACTACGGTGCCGACACCCAAAAGATGGCCGGCAACGAGCAGATCGCCGCTGAAGTCGCCAAGAACCCGAACGGCATCGGCTATGTCGGCCTCGCTTACATCAACACTCCCGGCGTGAAGGTGCTGCCAATTAATGGCTTTGCTCCGGACTCCAAGGACTATCCACTCGCTCGCCCGCTCTACTATTTGATGAACAAAGGCAAGGCACTGAGCCCGCTGGCCAACGATTTCATCGGCTTCAGCATGAGCCCTGAAGGCCAAGCCATCGTCAACCGTGTGCACTTCCTCTCGATCTACTAGTGGTCGAAGCACCGGTTTTTCATGCACATAGAATGTAGCGATACGACGCCGGTCAGCGATTCTGAGCTTGTCAAATGGTTCGTGTCGACTTGGGAAGACTAAAGCACACCACAATCGACCTTGCTTGTGCAAGTTCGCTACGAACGCGAAAATTTGGTAATCGCTCTACCGAGCAGAGAACCTACCTTTAAACAACAAAGGGCCGTTGTCCCGAGCAACGGCCCTTTTTCAATTTCTAGCTGCTGCAGAGTCAGCGCAGCAGCCTTAATTGACGAAATCGTAACTCGAAGACTCCATCCTAGTATTGCAGTCAGCGTCACGAGTCCCAACATCGGCACGCAATATGTCTAAAGACGCAGAGATTTCAGGAAATTCCAAGCCCGCGTTCAGCAAGCACCGGGCACTTTTTTTGGGGCAGGATTCCGACAGCATCATTAAAAAGTTCTTCGGAAGCAGTGCCATGGTGGCGATTCTTGTGCTCGGACTTATTACGATCTTCCTGTTTAAAGAAGGTGCGGGCTTTGTCGGACTCTATCACAAGAGCTTGCAGGAGTATCGCCTTTCCGGCTTGGAATACGTCGATATTCTCAAAGAGAAACGCGAGAGCTACACATCGCTAACCCGCTATCTTAATGATGTAAAGGCCGACTGGATCAATGCGCTGCGCGCAGAAGGCCTCCCGCAGTCCGAGATAAACAAAAGGGTGATGTCGCCCGAGGCGAAGACCTTTTTCCTCGGCTACATGCGCGCCGGGGGCGAGCTGCGCAGCTTTCTGAAGAAGAAAATGGACTTGGCCATTGCCGCGCGTGACCAGCACACCACGAACGAAAACCTCCGTGAGACCCTCGGAAACTACACCGATCGCATTGAGGCCGTGAATAATCCGAAATACGCCTTTACCCCAGAGGATCGCGATAAATTCGCTCTTCGCCTCCGCGAATTCTCCCGCGAAAACACAACGAATGACGAAATCGCCCTCGCCTACCGCACCCGTGCGGACGAAGTGCAGAACGGCGCTGAGCTAACCGCAGAAGACCGCGAAACTTTTATTATTCTACTCGAAGACGAATATAAAAACATCGAGCGAACCATAAAGCCCATCGATTTCAACGAGACCGTAGTCGCAGTCACCGCCGATCAGGACCAATACGCGGACGTGCTCGGCCGGCTCAAAACCCAGCTGAGTGATATCGTGGCCTCCGCAGAAAGCATCGACTTCAACAACACTGCAATCGAGGAGCGAATTGCCCGCTTCAAGGAACTCAATGAAATCTACTACGGGGAGTTCGACGCGCACTTGGCAAAGCTGGTCTCATGGAGCCCCTCCGCAGAAGTCTCCATTTGGCAGGCGCTCGGTGCATTCTTAGGCGGGAAAGACTGGATCACCGCCAGTGACCAACAGGATTGGTATGGCCTCTTGCCCCTGCTCTCCGGCTCTCTGCTGATCTCAGCCATCGCGCTCTTTTTTGCGATTCCCTTTGGTGTGGGTGCGGCCATCTACGTCAACCAGATCGCCGGCTCCACTGAGCGCAATTTCATCAAGCCCTACATCGAGTTCGTCTCGGCGATCCCTTCTGTGGTCATCGGCTTTTTCGGTGTGGTCGTCTTCGGCGAGGCTATCCGCCTGCTCTCGCAACAAGACTTCATGCAGTGGGTGCCCTTCTTCCCGGTGCAGGAGCGGCTCAACGCCTTCACCGCAGGCTGCCTGCTCGCTCTAATGGCGATCCCGACGATTTTCACGCTGGCGGAAGATGCGATCAACAACATCCCCCGCCACTTCAAGGAGGCCTCACTCGCGATGGGTGCCACCCCTCTGCAGACTACCATGCGCGTCATCGTGCCCACGGCACTGTCCGGCATCATCTCGGCGATTATGCTCGGTTTCGGTCGGGTGATTGGCGAGACGATGGTCGTACTGCTCTGCGCCGGTAACCGCATCAAAATCCCCGACTTCACTGAAGGCCTCGGTGTCTTTTTCGAGCCAGTGCATACCATGACCGGGATCATCGCCCAGGAAATGGGCGAGGTCGTGCAAGGCAGCCTGCATTATCGTGCGCTCTTCATCGTGGGCATCGTCCTATTTTTTATCTCCCTGCTCATCAACTACAGCGCCCAATGGGTAGTTAAACGCTATAGTAAACTCGGAGAGTAATCTACCTATGAGCACGAGTTTAATTCAACCACAGCGAACGAGGCCACCTGAAGGAAGCCTCATACGTATGTCCGCTCCTTTAGGTGCGGAGCAGGTTTCCTCTATACCTGACGATCAACACCACACTACAGCGAGTTCACCTATTTAACGAAAGACCCATGACTGCACAAAAACAGTCCCACATTTATTCACACCGCCCGTCCAAGCGGCGCGCCTTTGAATCGGCTATTAAGTGGTTCTTTCGTCTGTCCACCTACATCGTCATCCTCAGTGCCGGCTACATTTTTGCGAACATCGCTTACAACGGATCAAGGGCGGTCTTTACCACGCAAGCCCCCTTCATCAATATCGATTTTCTCACGCAGAAACCGCAGACGCTCCATGTCTACGAGCCGAAGGCGATCGACACGGAGCTGAGACACATCAACGCCAAGCAGATCGCGCTGCGCGCCGAACGGAAAAACCTCGGCTCACGCGAGAATGAAGCCGCCGCCGCCCTCACGGCCCAGCTCGCCGCCCTGCAGGAGCGTCATAAGGAGTTGGATGCCGAGCGCAAGAAAGGTCGCCTCTTATACAGCGATACAGAATACCGCCAATTAGCCGAACTCCCCTCCGAAAGTAACTACGCCTACAGCAATTACGCCTACAGCGGCGGCGGCATCGGCCCGGCAATCGTCGGCACCTGCCTGCTTGTCGCCGGATCAATCGCCATCGCCCTGACACTCGGCGTGCTCTGCGCCGTTTACCTCAGCGAATACAGTCGCCCTGGGCGGACCCTCCAGCTGATTCGTCTCTCGATTCTGAACCTCTCTGGCGTGCCCTCGATCGTCTTCGGCCTCTTCGGCTTCGGGATGTTTGTACTCTTTTTTGGCTGGGGCGTCTCCATGATAGCCGGCTGGTTCACTCTCGCGATCATGGCACTCCCTGTCATCATCACTGCAAGTGAGGAGTCGATGCGAGCGATCCCCAAAGGCTTTCGCGAGGGCTCGCTCGCACTCGGCGCGTCCAAGTGGACCTCCATCCGGACCAACGTGTTGCCCTATGCGCTGCCCGGCATCCTGACTTCTTCTATCATGGGCATCGCCCGCGTAGCGGGAGAGACCGCACCTATTATGTTCACCGCTGCCTTCGCCCTGCGCGACCAGTTACCCTGGGAGGG
>DLQD01000005.1 GCA_002480015.1 Opitutia bacterium UBA7441 | reverse complement strand
CGATCGATGCTCAAGCTCGGTCAATTGCTCGAAGAGGAGGAAGCTCTGGAAGAGGCGCGACGTGTTTATCGGAAGTTGATCGCTTATAACTTGCCAGGCCGCCATATCGCGATTTCGCGCGTGGATCGATTGCTCGATGTTGATTAAATTCTAACTTAAAAAAGATTCAGATAATCCATGGAATACTTTCAAAATAATTTCATCTTGCAGGGTGGGCCCGTCATGTACCCGCTGCTCTTTGTCAGCCTGCTCGGCTTTGTCATTTTTATTGAGCGCTCGCTCTACCTGCACAAGGGGCAGATTGGCACGGAAGACTTCTTGAGCGGGATTAAAAACCTCGTGCGCAAGAAGCGCTTGGTTGAGGCGCTCACCCTCTGCGAGGATACGCCGGGGCCGATGGCGCGGATCGTAAAATCAGCCTTATTGCACTACGGTGAGTCGCGCGAGTCGATCCGTTCAGCGATTCAGTCGGCCGCCATCGTCGAGATTCCGTCACTGGAGCGCCGTATAGGTACGATCGCTGCACTGGCTAGGGTCGCGCCGTTACTCGGTTTTCTCGGTACGATCATCGCGGCTTTACAGGCGCTCTATTCACTGGAGTCTTTTAATGGAGACAGTGGTGTGCTCAGTCGTCTTCTGGCCCAAGCCTTGATCACCTCGGCTTCGGGCCTGGCGATCGCAGTTATGGCGATGCTCGCCTATCATTTCCTGAGTGGCCGTGTGCGTGCCTTGGGGCACGACTTCGAGTGGGTGGGGCACGACATCCACGAGTTTTTGACCACAACGCCCGAACTCGATCAGATGCCTGGGGAGGCGGCCGAAGAATAAGATGTCCACTCCTGGAATAGAAACCAAAGCGACTGTCCGTCACGGCTACACGGAACCGCTGGGGCTCATTGCCTTGCTCAAGCGCCCGCAGGTTAAACTCGATGCTGTGCCGGTGCTCGACCTGCTCGTCATCGCCTTGCTCTTTGGCTTGCTGTTTACTCGATTCGTCATGGTGCCCGGAGTGCGGGTCGATCTGCCCGATTCGGAGATGCAGATGCAGCCGAGTAATTTGCCCGTTGCTGTGCTCACGATCGGGAACCGAGGCATGCTCTTTTTTGATGGGGCGGTCTTTGAGTTGAGCTCGATCGAGCGTGGTTTTGAGAGGCATATCGAAGGGATGGCGGGTCAAAATGTCGTACTGCTGGTCAAGACCGAGGGTTCGATGGACTTGCAGCTCTTTCTCAAGCTCTGTCGCATGGCGCAGGATGCCGGTTTCGTCCAAGTGCAGATCGCGGGTGAACATGTGCCCGATGCAAGTTCGATCATGCCTTCGAATGCGGGGGTTGAGAACGCATCGAGTCATGGTTTTCTTTCTGTGATGTGATGCCTGCGGAGCTCCAGTCGAAGCGGAAATTACTGTCCTCGGAGAAGATGCTGTCGCCTCTGTTCCGCAGCGCATTGATATTCGGAATTTGCGTGCATCTGGTCGGTTTTCTGGTCTTTCGGGTGATTTCGACTCCCTTGCCGACGCGTAAGGACACGCCAGCCTTCGTGCAATACGTCTCGCCGGAGACGCTGCAGTTGGGGGCCGCGCTTGATGAGCAGGCCGCGCTCTTCGATTCCGCACCGCTCTTCGTGCCGGGAGAGTGGAACGCCGCACACAACCTGAAGCCGCCCTCGCTCGAGCGCGCGCTGTTGCGTTTTCCAGCCTACGAGCCGGAAATCAGTTTTTCCTCCGCGTTGCTGCCGGATCGTTTGCCCTTCGGGCAGAATTACGACGTGGCGGCACCCATCGATTTGCTGGCTTGGCGCTATTGGGATTTGTTTCGTGGTTTCGCCAGCCCAACCACGGCCCCCGTGGAGCTCGAAGCAACCGGGGTTTTTGCCGAGGTGCGCACGCTCAGCGGCGAGGTAATCCGGAGCCAGCCGGTGGAGATCGATTTTTTGTCGATGCAGGCCGTCCAGCCCGCTACCTATTATTTGCGAGTCGAGGCCGGTGGTCGGGCGGTCGGACGCCCGACGCTCTCTGCTAGCTCCGGTGATGCGGCCTTTGATGCCGCCACCTACAACTGGTTGACGGAATCCGGATTTTCGGCTGGCCTGCCCGCCGGGTTTTTGGAAATTTCTGTCTATCCGTAGCCATCTATTTGATAGTCATGTATGAATCCAATCACAACGAAGACGCCGCCATTCTAGAGCAGTTGGAAGCTTTGACGCAGTCGTGGACGCAGCGCCCGTCGTGGGACGCCTATTTCATGGCGACTGCCCTCCTGATGGCTTCGCGTTCGAGTTGCGAGCGGCTGAATGTGGGCTGTGTTATCGTCTCCGGCGGCTCGCAGAAAAACCGCATCGTCGCGGCTGGCTATAATGGATTTCTCCCGGGCGCGCCGCACACCTCACGAGTGCGCGATGGCCATGAACAGGCCACCGTACATGCCGAGCAAAATGCGATTAGCGATGCCGCCCGGCGCGGGGTGTCACTCGAAGGCGCTACGATTTACATCACGCACTTTCCTTGTATCAACTGTGCGAAGATTTTAGCCGCGGCAGGGATCGCGAACATCAAATATCATCGCGACTACCGGAATGATCATCTGGTTAAGGACATTCTCAGCGAGAGCGGGGTGCACTTGGAGCAACTGTAAGGGAAGTTTTTTCAATGCGCTTAAACCGTGGAGTTCGTTTCAGCGAAGTGCGTGGCCCACATGCTGGCACCTTGTTGCTCGCGCACCCAAGTCTCTTGGATCCGAATTTCAGGCGGAGTGTCATCCTGCTCTCGGCCTACTCAGAAGAGGAAGGCTCGATCGGCGTCGTTGTGAATCGCCCGCTTGGGCAGACGCTGGGCGAATACGACCCGGAACTGGGCCAATCACCTCTCGCTCATGTGCCGCTCTATACGGGTGGCCCCGTGGCAAGGGAGCAACTCATCCTCGTCGCCTGGAAGTGGTCGGCCGAGGAGGGCACCTTTAAGCTCTACTTCGGGATCGATGGCGAGAAGGCGCAGCGCATCCTCGAGGAGGATCCGGAGTTTCAGTTACGCGGCTTCCTCGGTCACGCTGGCTGGAGCGAAGGGCAACTCGATGCCGAGCTGGAACAGGGCTCCTGGGTGCTGTCTGGAAGCCTGCCTGCTTTGAAGAGCGAGCCCGAGGCGATCGACTGGCACGAGCTGCTCTGTCACGAACGCCCCGAACTGCGCCTGCTCGCTGATGCCCCGGACGATCCCTCTCTGAATTAGTCGATAAAATATTTCCGCCTTTGCCATTGACAGGGGGAGGCTCGGACCCTTTTTTCTGCCATTCTTTAATTTTTAGCCATGAAAGTCGTCTCATCACTCAAATCTCTCAAAGACCGTCACCCCGACTGCCAAGTTGTCCGTCGTAAGGGCCGTGTCTACGTAATCTGCAAGTCCAACCCGCGCTTCAAAGCACGTCAGGGCTAGTTTAACTAACTGCGTCACTCCGCATAAACTTTATTAGAAGGCATATCACTGTGAAAGCGG
>DLQD01000078.1:14670-16823 GCA_002480015.1 Opitutia bacterium UBA7441 | reverse complement strand
TTCTTGGCTGCGGGTGCCTTCTTAACAGCCTTTTTCTTGACCGGCGCTGTTTTTGCAACGGTTTTCTTGGCAGGCTTTTTAGTAGCGGTTTTCTTTTGTGCGGCTGACATAATTAATTCTGGGACGTGTGCGTTGAAAAGGTGCGATTCAGGCTCAATTAAAGCTGGAGTTGCAGGGGGTGCTTGAGGCCTCCGAGGAGTGCTCTACGCGCCCGCATGAGTTGGATCTGGGTTTCGGAGTCTGAGTTAATGATTCGTTGTTCCAATTGTTTGATCTGTGCTTCGACATGGTTTCTACGAAGTCGTTCGAGGCAAAATTCAATTTGTTTAACAGGTTCTTCGACGCGGAGCTCGCGGGCGTGAATATCGGCCAAAAGCTGGCGTTCTTCGACGCTATCAATGATGGTTTCTATTTGGCCTGCGTTTTCAATCAGTCCTTCACGCAGCTCGGCGAGGAGACGAGTGAGCAGGCGACCTGTTGTTGAGTTGGTATTAATCCATTCGTAATCAATAATTTCTGAAAGCTTAATGCTGTGTTCCGGATGATGTAAAACGAGCCAAAGTAGTTCCCAAGTAGCTTGTGTCAATAGCGGGTCTCGGGGCACTTGGGGCGTGGGTTCCGATTCTTTTTCTGATTTAAAGGCGGGTCTGGGAGTGGGAGCTTTTTGAAAGTCGCGCAGTGCGGCTTGAGGATCGACGCCGACGAGGCGCGCGGCGATCTGAATGTAGTCCTCGCGGGCGACCTCTGAGGAGACGTGTTGGAGGAGCTCGAAAACGCTGCGTAGTGCGGTTGTCTTTTCGTGGGTAGTCGGTGCGCGGTCTTCGGGCAGGCAGTCGGCAATGGCCAGTTCGATGCCGCTCTTGGCGGTCTTGCGGAGCGCTTCGAGGGCATCGGCACCGTGCTCACGCAGCAGATCATCGGGGTCGGCCTTTTCGGGGAGCATCAGAAAGCGGAACTCCAGGCCGGCTTTAAAAGCCAGAGGTAGGGCGCGGAGCGCGGCCTTGCGCCCAGCAGAGTCACCGTCGAGCAGGCACTCAATCGAGCTGGGTTCGTAACGACGCAGGAGGTGGAGTTGTTCGTCGGTGATGGCCGTGCCCTGCGGTGCGACGGCCGTGTGGAGGCCGACCGACCAGCAGCGGATGGCATCGAGTTGGCCTTCAACCAGGAGGAAGTTGCCGCCTTCCTTGAGGTGTGTGCGTGCGTGATCCATGCCGAAGAGGATGCGGCCTTTGTGGAAGATTGGCGTTTCGGGAGAGTTAACGTATTTCGCCTCACGGGCGGGGTCGTCCTCCGGAGTCTGCGGTAGCTGTCGGGCAGTGAAGGCGACGACGCGCCCCTGCACATCGCGGATCGGGATCATGAGCCGTCCGCGAAAGCGGGATTTAAAATAGGCGTGATTGCGCTCGCCATCGCGGGCGAAGAAGAGACCGGACTGGTGCATCGCGGCGGTCGAGATCTTGCGCTCTTGACAATAGAGTGCGAAGGCTTCGCGCGCAGCGGGGGCGTAGCCAATGTTGACCTCCTTGGCCGTGTCGAGGGTGAAGCCGCGTTGCGATTGCCAATACGCCCGCACGGGCGCGGCTTCCTCTGACTCAAGGAACTGCTGATGGAACCAGGTGGTGGCCCATTCATGGAGCTCGAAGATCTGCTTACGTAGGGAGACCTCCTCGCGGGAGGGGCCGCCTTCTTCGTATTCGAGGGCGATATTAAACTTTTTAGCCAGGAACTCGACGGCCTCGATGAATTCGAGGTTTTCCTGCTTCATGATAAAGGTGAAGCAGTCGCCGCCCTCGCCAGTGCTGAAGCATTTGTAAAAACCACGATCCGGATGGACGTAAAAGGACGGTGTCTTTTCCTGTGTAAATGGGCTCAGTCCTTTCCATGAACGCCCAGCTCGCTTGAGCTGCGCATAGGGCGAAACGACATCGACCAAGTTGACTTGATGCTTGATGGATTCGATGGAGCTTTGTTTAACGCGTGGCAAGGAGTGACCGCGCTGCGCGCGGGGTGAAGGTGAGAGTGAAGGTGAAAGTGGCGACTCTGGCGTGGGCTTTATTTTGGGCGAGATCTTAAAGTCTTAATTGTGGATGTAAGGATGGCGATAGTTCCGTCACATAATTTCTGGCGGGCACGGACGGGTTTCTATGGGGATC
>DLQD01000078.1:3987-14627 GCA_002480015.1 Opitutia bacterium UBA7441 | reverse complement strand
CACTCCGCGCAGCGAGCCTATAGCCGAGCGGCGGCTGCCCTGGCCTCGGGGACCAGCGGGTGATTCGGGGCGATATCGATGAATCGGAGGTAGAGATTGCGTGCGGTCTCGGTTTGCTCGGAAATGCGTTCGTGGGCGCGTGCCAGTGAGAGGGTGATTTCGGGGCTGTCGGGGAAGCGATCGTAGGCGGTCTCCAGTTGGGCGAGGAAGGCGACGGGCTCCTTCGTGCGCTGGGCGACGCGGAGATAGTCGAGCGTGTAGGCGACTACGCTCGGCTCGAGGCGCACGGCTTCAAGGGCGGCGGTCTCGGCATTATTGAGCTGGCCGTCGACGAGGTAGGCGCGAGACAGAAGGTTCCAGATCTCGGCGCGGTTGTTAGCGATGTTGATCGCCGCCCAATATTGCCGAATGGCGGATGTGAAATCGCGGTCGAGTTCGGCCATCTCGGCATCGGCGAGGAGCTCTTCGATCGTGCGGGGGCGTTCGCTCGGGCGGATTGGCTCGGCTGCGGTATTCATTTCCACGGGCGGGACCGCCTCTGTAAGACCCGCGGGCGCTGCGGGCATGGCTGTCGAGGATTCGTCCGCAGGGTTGTTATCCACGGAGTCGGTCGTCGATCCGGCGGTGGGGGCTGGATCGTAGCTGACTTCAAAAGTGATTTCTGGGTCGGCCGGTTCGATGACTATGCTGGGATCGAAGTTGATCGCTTGACTGCCGGCTTGCACGGCTTCGCCTTCGATTGCGAGGCCATCCGCTTCGCCTTCTGGTATCTCCGTTTCAATAGCCGGCGCATTGGCCATCGCCTCGGCGGCTTCGAGATCAGCGATCACTTGAGCCTTACCCTCGCCAGTGGTTTCGTTGTCTGCACTCCCTTGATCGATAGCTTCCCTCTGAGCCGCTTCGGTTTCGGTTTCGGCTAGGGTAGCGGTCCCTGCATTTGCCTCGGCAGCTGTTTTCTCCGCCTCTGCTTTGGCGAGTTTGGCTTGCATTGCATCCTGGGTTGTGCGCCAACGGACGAGATCCTTGCGGGCTTGTTGCCACTGGCTGGCTTCAACTGCGCCGGGGAACTGTTTGTCGAGTTGGGCAATAATCGCTTCGGCACCTGCCCAGTCTTTCTGGCGGAGGTTGATTTCGAGCAGGCCGAAGAGTGCGGTCAATGCGTTGGGGTCATCGCTGTCGGCCGCCATTTCGAGCCAAGCTTCGGCTTGAGGCAAGTTGCCGACTTTGACGAAGAGCTGCCCGATCGACGCTGCGACTTCAGAGGACGGTTTGGCCTTTTCAGGATCGACACCTTTCAGATAGGCATCGAGCGAGGGTTGTAGCTTGTTCTCGGCATGGCGAATTTGCCCGAGGCGGATCCAGAGGTCGGGGGTCATTGCTTCGGGCGCTTGAGTGCTGAGCGTCTCTAGCAGGTGGCCAGCCGGTTGCTTGGCGGCTTCGAGGCTTTGGTAGGCTTGGAAGAGTCTTTCAATATCGTCGGGTGCCTGTAGGTAGGCTTGTTCTAGGAAAAATGCCGCCATGCTGGTGTCACCCTCAGCGGCGTAGATTTGGCCGATCGAGTTGAGGATCTCGATGTCGTTGGGGTATTGTGCGGAGAGGGTTTCGAGGAGCTCGAGCGCCTGAGCGCTGTCGCCTCCCTCGGCGAGATGGTGGGCTTCTTTGATTTGAGCAGCTTTTTTTTCTTCGGGACTGCTGCAACCTGCGAGCAAAATCAGGGTCGAGAGCAGTGTGATAAAGAATGCGCTTTTGAAGTTTGCTTTTAACATGGGCGGGAGTTGTCTACGGGCTGTGAGTGCGTTTAGCAACAAAACGGCGAAGTTATCACTTTCGCTTCCACTGTATTGCTGTCAAGTGGATAGCCTGTGGCGGCTAGGCTTGTCTCTACGGATGGTGTCATGGATTGCCTTTTGTTCGATGAGTGTCGCCTCAGCGAATTTGGTTCCCCGAGCCCCGCTTGGGCTGGTTTGGGAGTCGCCGATCGCGGCCGGCAGTCTCTACTCGACGGAAGTCACGGCCCTGATTGAGGCCTATGAGCGCGAAGTGGGTCAGGATTTGAAGCCAGGCATGCGAGGTAAAGTCGCCCTGAAGATCAACACTCGCGGGCGTGCTGGGTTGAGTACGCCACTGCAGTTGATCCGCGCGCTCGTGGAGGCTTTGGAGGCTCGTGGCTACGAGCGCCGCTCGATCCTCATCCTCGACGACTCGGCCTACAATCTGCGCGAGGCCGGAGTGATGCCGCCGTTGAGTCTCTCGGGGGGAGCGTTCGAGGGCTGTCCAGTCATCGCTTTAGATTGCGAGGGATACTTCGATTCTGAATGGTTCTATGACAGTCCTCTCCCTCCGGCTATGCAGCAGGAGCCGCAACTCTTCAATGAGGCGCTCGGCTCATCGCAACTCGCCGAAGGCTCGCAGGGGCGTAAGAGTTTTCTGCCCAAGCCGCTCATCTTCGACGTGGACTTCTGGATCAACCTAGCCGTGGCTGCGGACGATCCTTCCCTCGGTATCGACGGCGCACTCGCCAATGCCACGCTCTGGAACGTGAGCAACAGTCGCCGCTTCTTGGTCAACCAGGCCACCGCTTCGGCTGCTGTCGCTGAAATCGCCGCCATTCCCGAGTTGGAGGAGCGCCTCGTGCTCAACTTCGTTTCGCTCGAACGCTACCAATTCATTGGCGGTCCTTTCTTTAATTCGATCTACACCCGCTCCGAGCCGCGTCTTTGGATGAGCAGTGACCCTGTAGCGGTGGATCGGCTCCTCTATGACCGGATGAATGCCATGCGTGTGCTCGAAGGTTTTCCCGAGATCCAGCCCATGCCGCGACAGCTGCCTTTTGCTGCCAGCCTCGGGCTTGGCGAGTTCGAGCGCGAGCGTATCCGCATTCGCCAACTGCCTCTGCCGGAAGATGGCGTCCGTGTGCGCTTAAAGCCTGAGGTCGTCGATCCTGTCCCTGCCCTGCTGCCGAAGGAATCCTGGCTTCGCCGGATCACTCCTTGGTAGTCGTTGCAATACTTTCTGCCTTTATCCGTAGAAACGCCTTGAATTCACCGCTAAAGCACACTTCCATCGCACAACTATGCAAATCGCGGACTACTATCCGATCCTTGTTCAAATTTCGCTCGCCGCCAGTATCGGCGCGGTGGTCCTTGTCGCGTCGCATATTTTTGGGCAGCGCGGCACCGATACTGCGATTAAAAACACCCCCTACGAGTGCGGCATGTTGGCCGAAGGTTCCGGGCACGCCCGTTTTGCAGTCAAGTTCTACGTCACTGCGATGCTCTTTATCCTGTTTGATATCGAAGTCGTTTTCCTGATCCCCTGGGTGCTCGTCTTTCGCGAGTTTTTGGCGGCAAGCCTGCCGATTCTTCTGCCTGTTTTCTTTTTCCTTTTCGTTCTCGTGCTCGGACTTTTCTACGAATTGAAAAAGGGCGCGATCGAGTGGGATCAGTAAACGCACGGCCCAGGTCTAATCACGGCTCTATGTATGAATCTATATATAGTTGGCAGTTGGCAGTTGCCAGTTAGGCGAACTATTGTAAAACTTTTGAGTAACGCATTTTAACCCCCGATTTTCAACGTTTCGATCACGCCTACATGCGCATAGACAGATACATCGCCAAATCCCGTGTCATAGACATTCAAAGCACGGATTTTGAAAGCGCTGTCTCGGAACTACTCAGCGTCTGCGATATCAGTAAAGAACGCGGCCTCACGAAGAAGGGTTTGCTCGCTGAGCTGCTGGATCGCGAGCGTCAAATGACGACCTATCTAGGCAATGGTGTTTGCCTGCCGCACGCCCGAGTTAAAATGAAGCGTCCTTATATGATCGCTGTCGGTCGTTGTCCTGATGGCCTTGTTTACGACGGCCAAAAAGAGTATCAGGAGATTCGCTTTATCTTTCTGCTTCTTGCCTCCGAGAACACTCGCAGTTACCTCTACAGCTTGGCTTCTTTGGCGCGGGTCTTTCAAGATGCCAGTCACATGGAGCGCCTTAAGTTGGCTGGTAGCATTAGCGATTTCCAAAAGGAGTTGAAGCACGTATTTGCTGGCGAAGAGGGTAAGCCGCGTCGTCGGCATAACCGCTTCAACAATCTCATACTCCGCGAGGCCGCTAAGATTGCCAAGGGTGCGCAGTGCACCGCTGTTCTGGTTTTTGCCGACACCTTCGGCGGTGGCGTCGAAGTGGGTAAAGCCTTTAGTGATTTCAAGACCGTGCTCATCGCGCAAGGCACGTCCGAGGCTGCCGCCGAGCGGGAGGAGATTGATGCCGTTATCCCGATCCGTTCCTATAGTAATCACCGTTTCTCTCAACTTCGTAGCGCGGTACTCATCGGTCTGACACGGGGAATCTTTTCCAGCCACGAGCGCCTCTGTTGTATCGGTGGACTCCCGCAAAGCAACCAGTTCGACAGTATCACCGTCGTCGATGTCGAGCGCGAGTTCGATACCATGCTCGCTAGCAAGGCTGATATGCTGCCCGCCAGCGTGAAGCCGGAAGTGATCGAGCGTGTGCTCGCGATCGCTACTGAGCTCGCCGTCGAAGGCCGCGAAGGGCACCCGGTGGGCTGTCTCTTTACGCTTGGTAATGCCGATGAGATTTCCCAATACACCAAGCCGCTCATTTTGAATCCATTTTTTGGATACAAAGATGAAGACCGTAATATTCTCAACCCCTTTATGGATGAGACGGTCAAAGAGCTGTCTTCAATCGATGGTGCTTTCATCATTCGCGGCGATGGAGTGCTTGTCTCTGCCGGTTCGCTCATCCATGCGCCGGACTACACCCACGATCTGCCCAGCGGGCTCGGTAGTCGCCACGCCGCCGCCGCATCTATTACGCAGGCCATTGACTGTCTCTGTATTGTCGTTTCCGGCAGCACTGGCCAAGTCACCCTTTTCCGCCGCGGCAAGATGCTGCCGCTCATCGAAAAAGCGCTGATCCGCAATAGCTGATCCTAACCTCCTAATGAATCGAATCGAAAAAGCCTTTGCTCGTGCCCGGGAAGAAAACCGTGCCGCCTTCGTTAGCTACCTCTGTGCGGGCGATCCCGATTTCGACAGCTCGGTTGAAGCTTGCCGCGCCATCATCGAGTCGGGCGTCGACATCCTGGAGCTTGGTGTGCCCTTTTCGGATCCGCTCGCAGACGGGCTCACCAATCAACTGGCCGCGCAGCGAGCACTCGAAAGCGGCAGTAACAGTGAGCGTGTGCTTGATCTGGTCCGTGCTATCCGCGCGTTCAGCGAGGTCCCCATCGTTTTCTACACCTATTATAATCTTGTCTTCGCTCAAGGTAGCGAGGCCTATGCCGAGCGCGCCAAGTCCGCTGGGGTGGATGGTATTCTCACGCTCGACCTTCCGCCGGAAGAAGCGGGTGAGCACCTGGTAGCCTGCGCTAGGCACGAGCTCAAGACCGTCTTCATCGTTGCGCCGACTACGCCCGATTCGCGGCTCGAAACGATCTGTGGTGCGACGACTGGTTTCATCTATTACGTCTCCCGCGAGGGCGTGACTGGTGAGCAAGCTGCCATGTCCGAAGGCATCGCCTCGCAGGTTGAGCAGATCAAGCAACACACTGCACTGCCCGTCGTCGTCGGGTTCGGTATCTCCAATGCCGACCACGTCCAAACCGTGGCTCAAGCTGCCGATGGCGTCGTCGTCGGCAGCGCCATTGTCAATTGCATTGCCGAGAATCCAACGAATCGTCAGGCCATGTCCAATTCGCTCCGCGCGAAGATGGATAGTTTGCTTGAAGGCAATGCGTTGGCGAAGATTCAGTGAAATACAAGGCCATCCACGACGAATTACTGAACGATTGATTGTTCGAGATTGGCGTTCGCCGCCTACGCGTTCGCGCGCCCTGTCACGACTTCCATCAGCGCTTCGACGCATTCGATTTTTGCGCTCGGGAGCATGCCGTGGCCGAGGTTGAAAATGAAACCGGGCTGGTTGCCGCCATCCTTGAGCACACGTTGAGCTTCGCGGCGGGTGATCTCGGGTGTCGTGGTTAATGCGGCAGGGTCAAGGTTGCCCTGAATGGCCGCGCCACGGCCGATGCTTTCTCGCATGCGCCGCAGGTTCATCGTCCAGTCCAAGCTGAGTATTTTCGCACCGGTGTGCATCAAAGCGGGCGCTTTATGCCCCATGCCTTTGGCGTAGAGGATGACCGGCACGCGGTCTTTGAGTGCGTTGATAATATGGTGGATCCAACGCAGCGACCAGGCCTCGTAGTGGGTCGCAGGGCAGATCGCGCCCCACGAATCGAAGATCTGAAGTGCGTCGGCACCGGCATCGATCTGCATGTGGAGGTAGTCGACGATCGCATCGGTCAATTTTTGCATGAGCTTCTCGAAAAGCGCGGGCTGATCCCAGGCGAGTTGCTTGATGGCTAGGTAGTCTTTGGACGAGCCACCTTCGATCATGTAGCAGGCAAGGGTCCACGGGGAGCCGCAGAAGCCAAGTAGCGCGGTGTCGTCGCCCAATTTCGAGCGGGTGAGCGAAAGGGCGTCGGCCACATACTTGAGTTTTTCGGTGATCTGGCTGCCGTCGAGCGCTTCGATTTTGTCCGCACTGTCGAGTAGATAGTCCATCCCGATGCCGCCCTGGTCGCGGAAGTGGTAGCCTTGGCCGAGCGCTTCGGGGATGACGAGGATATCGGAAAAAATGATTGCCGCATCGAGCGGGAAGCGGCGCAGGGGCTGCAGGGTGACTTCCGTCGCCAGCTCCGGCGTGCGCACCATAGTGACGAAGTCATGCTGTTTTTTAAGCTCCCGGTATTCGGGGAGGTAGCGGCCAGCTTGGCGCATGAGCCAGATCGGTGGGCGGTCAACGGGCTGTTGATGGGCGGCGGCGAGGAAACGTTGGCGTGGTGTCATGAGTATAATAACGAATAACGGATGACGGATTACGAAGAAAAATTTGCCCAGTCCTGCGGTTTAAGGAAAATCTCGTAGAGCTCGGCTTCGGGGCTGCCTGGGGTGGGGTGCCAGTCGTAGTCCCAGCGGACGAGTGGGGGGAGTGACATGAGGATGGACTCGGTGCGGCCTTTCGATTGTAGGCCGAAGAGGGTGCCCCGGTCGTAGACGAGGTTGAACTCCACGTAGCGGCCTCGGCGGTAGAGCTGGAACTGACGCTCGGCTTCCGTGTGCGGTGTGTCCTTGCGGCGGGCGACGATGGGTTGGTAGGCGGGCAGGAAATGGTCGCCTACGGATTGCATGAAAGCGAAGGCCTGCTCGAAGCCACCGTCGGCGTAGTCATCGAAAAAGATGCCGCCGATGCCGCGTGGTTCTCCGCGGTGGGGGAGGTAGAAATACTCGTCGCAGATCTGTTTGAGCTTTGGGTAGAGCGCTTCGCCGAAGGGCTCACAGGCGGTGCGCGCTGTGCGGTGCCAGTGGATGGCGTCCGCGCGCTGGCCGTAGTAGGGCGTCAGGTCGAAGCCGCCGCCGAACCACCAGATGGGAGCACCGTCTTTTGGCTCGGCATAGAAGAAGCGCACATTCATGTGCGTGGTCGGCACATGGGGGTTGCGCGGATGCACGACTAGAGACACACCCATCGCGCGGAAGGCCGCGCCGGCCAGTTGGGGGCGGGTGGCGGTGGCGGATGGGGGGAGGCCGATGCCTTGCACATCTGAAAAGTTGATGCCCGCTTTTTCAAAAACCGCACCTTCGGCCATGACGCGGGAGCGCCCGCCGCCGCCTTCGGCGCGCTCCCAGCGGTCTTCTGAGAAAGTCGCTGTGCCGTCTTCGGCCTCGAGCGCGCGGCAGATGCGATCTTGCAGGTCGAGCAGGTAGGTGCGGACTTTTTCTGATTGTGCGGTTTGCATTAAAGGCGAATCTTGGCGATGTAGATCGCGACATAAAGCCTTCAAATTAGTTTTTTTATTGGTAGCGAACTTGCGCTAGCAAGGTCGATGGGCAAAAGACTTCTCAATAAAAACCATGTCCCTTTCCCAAAAACTCCCCGAATCTGTCTTCATCTTCGGCTGCGGCTATGTCGGTACCGCCCTGGCAGAGTATCTAATCGAGCAGGGCGTGCGTGTCGGCGCGTTGACGCGTAATCGGGAGAAGGCTGCACGGCTCCGCGAGCTGGGCGTGGCCGAAGTGATCGAGGCGGAGTTAGACTCGTCGACTTGGCATGCGCAGGTGCGCGGTCAATACGAGGCCGTCGTCAACTGCGTCAGCTCCGCCGGCGGGGGGCTCGACGGCTACCGGAAGTCTTACGTCGACGGCCAGTGCTCGATCCTCGAATGGGCAAAGTCGCAGACGATCCGGACTTATGTTTATACCAGTAGCACCTCAGTCTATCCGCAGGATGGCGGTGTGACGGTCGATGAAAGCGCCGATACGAGCGCCGCGCCACCTACGGGGCAGGTGCTTTTGCAATCCGAAGCGATGCTGGCCGATGCGGAGCAGATGGATCGTTGGTTTGTGCTGCGCCTCGCCGGCATCTATGGTCAGGGGCGCCACTTTTTGCTCAATCAGCTCCGCGAAGCGAACGGCGAAATCCCAGGCTCGGGCGAATACGCCATGAATATGATCCATCTCGAAGATATCGTGTCCGCGATCAGCGCGGCTTTATCGGGTGAGGCTGCCTCTGGAATTTATAATATAGTCGACGATGCTCCGGTGACCAAATCCGAGGTGCTGACTTGGCTGGCAGAGGCAATGGGCTTGCCCGTGCCGGCATTCAACCCTGACAAAGTCTCCGAGCGTTTGAAACGGCGGGGCGGCCGTATGCCACACCGCTACGTGAGCAATGCCAAGGCCCGTGCCCAGCTCGGCTGGCAGCCCAAGTATCCGAGCTACCGGGACGGGTATGCGGGCTGGTTGAGCTAGCTTGCTGGAGGGCAGCGTTCCACCGCTGCCGCGAATGTGGAGCGGCAGATCGCATCTACTGCTGCTAAGCAACGGCATTGCGGGAGGGCAGCGTTCCACCGCTGCCGCGAATGTGGAGCGGCAGATCGCATCTACTGCTGCTAAGCAACGGCATTGCGGGAGCAATGCCCTCCAGCGGACACAGAGCCAAAGCTAATTAAACGATCTCCTCGACGCCAACCTCAATACGCTTACCATTGATCGTCAGGCCGTATTTCTTTTGAGGTCCTGTCGAGGTGTTGGCGGCGGGTGCCGGCGCGGGGGCGGCTTTGGGAATTTCCGCTGGCAACACGACGGGGTTCGGCTTGGGGCCTTCCCCTTTGAGGTGCTTTTCCAATTGGGGCGGGAACATCGCGTGGATCACACAGTGTTCGTCGTCGCTCGGGAAGTTCTTCGCTTTGAGCTCCTTACGCAGATCCTCCATGTGCTTGTGCACAGCTCCCGGGGCTTCGACGGGGCGGCAGGTGATGGGTTCCTTGCCTGCTTGTTTGGCAGCCTGCTTCTGCACCACGGGATCGACCGGCGCAGGGCAGCGGCCGTAGTAGCCGAGCGCGATGTCGGCGGCTTGCGGGGAGATTTGTTTCCAGCGGCCAAATTTGACATTCAGGAACGCCTGCATGCCGACGATTTGCGAGGTCGGTGTCACTAGCGGGATCCAGCCGAGGGCTTCGCGCACCACGGGGATTTCGCGGAAGACTGCGTCGAATTGGTCCTCCATCTTCTGCTCCTTGAGTTGGGTACGGAAGTTCGAGAGCATCCCGCCGGGCACTTGGTATTCGAGTGTATCGACGTCGATCACCTCGTTTTTGTGGCTGGTGAAGTCGCCTAGCTCCGCATAGGCCTTTTCTAAGTGCGTGCGGACTTCACGCAGAGATTTTCGTTGTTGTTCAGAGATTTCAGGGCAGCGCGGATGGCCTTGGAGTAGTGCGAGCATCCGCGTGGTGTCGGGCTGGCCCGTGCCGTTGGCGAAGGGGGATACCGACAGATCGATTGCATCGACGCCGGCGTCGATGGCCGACATGTAGGTGCTCGCCCCGAGGCCAGCGGTGTCGTGCGTGTGAATCCAGACCGGGATTTTAAGCTGCTTCTTGAGGCCGTCGATGATGGCGAAGGCTTCCATCGGCGGGATGAGGCCTGCCATGTCTTTCAGCACGATGGCGTCGGCACCCATCTTCTCCAGCTCCACGCCCATCTCGATGAACTTGGCCACGGTGTGCACCGGACTGCTGGTGTAGCAAATCGTGCCGTGTGCCTGCGCACCGGCCGCTTTACAGGCGTCGATCGCGCACTTCATGTTTCGCGTGTCATTGAGCGCGTCAAAGATCCGGAAAATATTCATCCCGTGATCGGCGCTCGTCTTGATGAAGGCTGTGACCACGTCGTCGGGGAAGTGGGCGTATTGAACGATATTCTGCCCGCGCAGTAGCATCATGTGCGGGGTCTTCGGGCAGGCCTTTTTCAGCGCGTCGAGGCGATCGAAAGGGAATTCGTCGAGGAAACGGAGACCGGAATCAATGGTGGCACCGCCCCAAGTCTCGAGTGCGCCGAAGCCCCAATTGTCGAGTGCTTCACAAGCCGGGAGCATTTGCTCGGTGCGCATGCGGGTGGCGGCGAGGCTCTGATGGCCATCGCGGAGGACATTATTGTTAAGCTGAACTGATTTCATGATATTTCAGAATTAGTAAAACTTTAACTATGCGCCTGGCTGGATCAAGCTTTTTTCTATTAAATCCATAAACGGATGAAAGCCCAAGAACCATGCCACGTCA
>DLQD01000078.1:0-3916 GCA_002480015.1 Opitutia bacterium UBA7441 | reverse complement strand
CGTCATGACTAAGCCCGCGAACCACTCTTTCAAAATGAGTGATGAGGTGCTGGAGGTCTATATAAAAGGCTACATCGAGGCGCAGCTGGGTATGAAGGCCAGCTTCGCTTGGCAAGGCGGGGAACCGACCCTAGCCGGGCTGCCGTTTTTTGAAACATTGTGCGCCTGCCGTGCGAACGATGGCCGAACTCTACTAGGCCCGCCGGCGGAGATCATGAAAATGAAGCGATCATAAAAAACCGGAACAGACTATTGACAAGTGCGCGGTGAGAGTGAGCATGTCCGTTCTTTCCTAGAAAGGATTAAGGAGATATATTCTCTATATGGTGGCTGTAGCTCAGTTGGTTAGAGCACTGGTTTGTGGTACCAGGGGTCGCGGGTTCAAGTCCCGTTAGCCACCCCATCCTTCGCTTTTTGATTCAAAAAGCTACGGATGGCAGGCCAAAAGCGAGTTATTAGACATTGCTCCATGACTTCGAACGCTCCCACTCAAAGAGCGCAGGATGCCCCTCTAAGCCCAGTCCCGATTAAAACGCGAAGATTCAAGTTTTCCTCAGTTCAACCTTGGCAACGATGCGGGCCCCGCCATTCAATGATGTATGTCGACCTGCACGAATCTGGATTTTGAATTGAGCTTCTTTGAGAGCCTGCACCAACGCATGCCCAGGGATATACGGGTGGCTTCTATTTTGGCGCACATCTACACAAAGGCTGGACGCATCGATTCAGGCCTGAAAATGGATCGGAAGCTCGTCCGGCTCGACCCGAAGGATCCCACTGCCCACTACAATCTCGCCTGCAGTCTTTCTTTAAAGGGGCGCAAGGCGGACGCGGTCAAGGTGCTCCGTGATGCCATTGCATTGGGGTATGAAGATTTCAACTGGATGCAGCATGATCCTGATCTGAACGGTTTGACGGATTATCCCGGCTTTCGACAGCTCTTGGGGGATTTAGAGATTGGCTAGGTGCTCGTCTCCTATTTGGGCACGGCGCGCGCGGCCATCACAAACGCCCAACGATTGAGCACGAGCCGCAGCGCTGCGCAATATGGTGCTCAAAGAACGAAAATCTTTCAGTCAAGTTTGTTGGGATGAGCTTGCTGCACAAGAGGGAGCCTTTAAAGACTTACTACATGCCCAAACTCAAGCCGAGCCACGACACTGCTGTCGTCGAAGTCATTGCCCTGTCTGGCTTTGACAAAGCTTTGGCCTACGCCGTGCCGCCTACGTGTAAGGCGACGCTCAAAGTGGGCTCGCTCGTGCGTATTCCGCTCCGCCGCCGTAGCGAGCTCGGTGTTGTTCTACGCTTCGGCACCGAGCAAGTGGTGCCGCCCGGGAAGCTGAAGATGCTCTTCGAGGTGGTGCAGCCCTATCCGGTGCTACCGCCCGATTTGATAGAGCTCTTCCGCTGGGCGCAGCAATACTATGCCGCTACTCCGGAAGCGATCTTGGAAACGATGATCCCCGCTGCCATCCGTAAGGGGATGAAGTCGAAGACCCGCCGCTACATCTCCAAGGGCAAAGCGCCGACCGCCGAGGCGCTCGAGGCGCTCGAAAAGCGCGCACCAAAGCAGGCTGCACTGCTCAAATTCATCCGCCAGCAGATCAAACCCTTACCCCGCGCCGACATCCTCAAAGCCATGAAGCTCAGCGCTTCTGCCTGTGACGGGCTGGTGACCAAGGGCTTTTTACGGGAGACCGACACTGAAGAAGAGCGCGTCGCCTATGGGGATGAGCTGGGCTCGGAGGAGACAGTCGTCAGCGAGACGCGCCCTACATTGACCGATGAGCAGCAAGCTGCCGTAAGCTCCATTAACGATGCCATCGCGGCGGATGCGTTCAGCGTGCGCTTGCTCCATGGCGTCACTGGTTCGGGTAAGACCGAAGTTTATCTACACGCCATCGAGAAGATCGTGGCCGAGGGAGGCGGCGTCATTTTCCTCGTGCCCGAGGTGGCACTGGCACCACAGACCGTCGGCCGGGTCCGCGCGCGGCTGGAAGCCCGCGGCGTCCACACCGTGGTCTGGCACAGCCACCTCTCGGAAGGAGAGCGCTATGACGCCTGGAAGGCGCTGGCCAGTGGTGAAGCCCACGTGGTGGTCGGTGCACGCTCGGCCGTCTTCGCGCCCGTGCAGAACCTCAAGCTCATGATTGTTGACGAGGAGCACGAGCCCTCTTACAAGCAGGAGGAGTCGCCCCGCTACAACGGGCGCGACGTGGCCGTCTATCGAGCGCACATTAACAAATCCGTTTGCGTGCTCGGTTCGGCCACGCCTTCGCTCGAATCGCTCTACAATGTCGAGCGGGGCAAATACGCCGTCGATCGCATCCTCAACCGGGTCGACCACCGTCAGTTGCCCAAGATCCATCTGGTCGACATGCGCCGCGAGGGGCTTACGGGTAAAGGGCCGTCGCCCATTTCGCGCACTTTGGCCGATAAACTGGTCGACCGCTTCGAGAAGAAGGAGCAGAGTATTCTCTTCCTCAACCGTCGTGGTTTTTCCACTAGTATTCTTTGCCCGGACTGCGGCTATGTCGCTAGCTGCGAGCATTGCAGTATCCCCATGACCTTCCACCGCACGGACGGCAAGCTCCGCTGCCACCTCTGTGCCGAGCACCGCGAAGCTCCGTTCAAGTGTCCCGAGTGTCAATCGGTCAACATCCGAAAGAAGGGGCTCGGCACCCAGAAGATCGAGGACATTGTCCAAAAAATCCTACCTCGCGCCAAGATCGTGCGGATGGACGCCGACTCCATGTCGAAGAAGAACCTCTACCGGAAAATCCTCAACGACTTCCGGATCGGCAAGATCGACCTCCTCGTCGGCACCCAGATGATCGCCAAAGGGCTCGACTTCCCCAACGTCACCTTGGTCGGACTCGTCGACGCCGACAAATCCCTTCATGTGGAGGACTTTCGCGCGGCCGAGCGCACCTTTCAGCTTATTGTGCAGGTCTCCGGCCGCTCTGGTCGCGGCGACCGCGCAGGCGAGGTCGTTATCCAGACGCACACACCCCATGCCCCGCCCATTCAGTTCGCCCGCAAGTCCGACTTCGACGGCTTCCAGCTCGAAGAGCTGGAGCAGCGCCGTGAGTTCAATTATCCGCCGTTCCGTCACCTCATTCGCCACCTCT
This sequence comes from Opitutia bacterium UBA7441, assembly GCA_002480015.1. Taxonomy (GTDB): domain Bacteria; phylum Verrucomicrobiota; class Verrucomicrobiia; order Opitutales; family Coraliomargaritaceae; genus Thalassobacterium. Next base: position 785 of record DLQD01000078.1, on the reverse strand, counting down.
TTCGCGGACGCAATCCAGACAAGGTCAATTTCTATATCGAGCAATGGCTCAAAGTGGTGGAAGAGGAAATGGACGGGCAGCTTGAGATCCGCGGTCCCGCCCCTGCGCCGATTGAAAAAATCCGCGACGAATACCGCTTCCAGCTCTGGTATTTCGCCCCCAGCGCCAGCCGAGTGATTCAGAAAATCGCCGCTCTGCGCGCAGGTTTCAAGATGGATAAGGACGTCATCGACCTGATCGATGTTGATCCGATGAATATGTCGTAAGGATGGTAGCCAATGTGTGCAGGGCGGGACCCTGACTCCAATAAGCGCGGCATTGGGCAAGGGCACCGAGTCCGATTCTTTATAGATAGTAAGGCAGCCCAAAGAGCAGGAAAATAAACAGCACGATCCCGAGCACGAAAAAAAGGAAGCAGCCGACTTTCGCCCGCAGTAGTTCGTTCTGAGTCTTGGCTTGGTAGGTGGGCTCGATTTCTGGTTCCGGTTCGACCTTGGGTAGAGGCGTTTGACTTTCGGTCGAGCTGGTTTCGAGGGCTTGGCTCTTTTCGGCGGACTTTCTGAGCGGTTCGGTTTCCGACCCTTCGACCTGCGGCTTTAATTCGAAGATCTTCGCGTCCAGCCAGTCCAGGTGCTTTTGGATCTGTTCGCGCTGCCGTTTGAGTTCTTCGAGTGGGATGGCCATGTTCGGATAGAGTAAGAATGACTACGAAAAACGAGAAAGACGCGAAACTAAAAATACGCTTCGATTCTAGTTCCCGAGACATTCAGCGGACGCGACAGAGC
>DLQD01000089.1:24859-27267 GCA_002480015.1 Opitutia bacterium UBA7441 | reverse complement strand
CTCCGCGCAGGACGTATATTTACCGTGCTACTGGGAATACTGCTGATCGGGATTGCGCTTCAAATTGAGAAACTCGGTCAGGTGAAGGATCTCATAATCAGTATTACCGAATTAATGGTGGTGCCGCTGCTGGCGCCCTCGCTCTGGGGCATCTTTAGCCGTAAGATTGGTGGGCGGGCCGTCTGGATCACGGGGCTGAGTGGCTTTGGATTAGGTGTGGTGATTCGCTTTGGCTTTGGAGCCGAGGGATTCCTGAGCGGGATCGATTCGCTGGGCAGCATCAATGCCTGGGTGATCGCCCATGCGAATTTCCTGAAGACCTTTGTGGGAGTCATCTTTCCGGTGGCGGTGCTCGCCATTCTTGAATTTACCAGCCGGGGTGAAGACGCTGGTTGGAAGACCATTGCTGCCTTGGCACGTAAAGAAGACGAAGCCGAGGCGGCGCATGCGGTGCAATCCAATCCGATGGCGGCCAAAGTCGTCGCGGTCTGTCTGGCCGTTTGTGGCGCGATGATGTGTTCGCTCATCCTGGTCAACGAAACCTCGCACGGAATTCTAGCTGCTTTTGGCGGCATCCTATTTCTGCTCGCGGCGATTATTTATCACAAAGTCCGGCGTGCTGTGTAAGCGCCTGGAAACAATGAATAGTATTATATGATTATTGAGACACCTACAGAAGGCCTACGTGGCCTGAAATGTGAAGCGATCCCGGTCGATTTTGCCGTGGTTGGCGGCGGTTTGGCTGGCGTCTGTGCGGCTGTAACTGCTGCGCGCCAGGGACTTCAAGTCGCCTTGATTCAGGATCGCCCGGTGCTGGGTGGGAATGCATCCAGTGAGGTAAGGTTATGGGGGCTGGGTGCGACTTCGCACATGGGCAACAACAACCGCTGGTCCCGCGAAGGCGGACTCGTCGACGAAATTCTGGTCGAAAATACCTACCGCAACAAAGAGGGAAATCCGTTGATCTTCGACACGATCCTGCTCGAGTTTGTCATGCGCGAGCCGAATATTCGGCTGCTGCTGAACACCGCAGTCTACGAAGTGGAGAAGTCGGCTCCCGACACCATTTCAAGTGTCACCGCGTTCTGTAGTCAAAATTCGACTCGCTATGTAGTGAGCGCACCAAATTTCTGTGATGCCTCCGGTGATGGCATCGTTGGCTTTCAAGCGGGCGCGGCATTTCGTATGGGGGCCGAGAGCTCGGATGAGTTTGGCGAACACTTCGCACCGGATGAGAGTTACGGGGAATTGCTTGGGCATACGATTTATTTTTACAGTAAGGATGTTGGCAAGCCGGTCAAATACGTCGCTCCGGAGTATGCGCTGAAAGATATTACCGAGGTGCCGCGCTATCGAGATTTCGATGTGAAGGAGCACGGCTGTAAGTTGTGGTGGATCGAATACGGTGGTCGACGCGACACGGTGCACGACACTGAAGAGATCAAGTGGGAGCTCTGGAAGGTGGTGTATGGTGTGTGGGATCACATCAAGAATTCTGGAAAGTTCCCTGATGCCGAAAATATGACGCTCGAATGGGTCGGCACCATCCCCGGCAAACGTGAGAGTCGCCGCTTTGAGGGTGATACGATGATTATTCAGCAGGATGTAGTTGAACAACGGATACACGAAGATGCTGTGGCGGTCGGTGGTTGGTCACTCGACCTGCATCCGTCGGATGCGGTTTACAGCGAAAAGTCTCCCTGCAACCAGTGGCACAGTAAAGGCGTGTTCGGGATTCCGTATCGCTGTTACTACAGTCGAAATATCAGCAACCTGTTCCTGGCGGGGCGTATCATCAGTGCTTCGCACGTCGCCTTTGGTTCGACTCGTGTGATGTTGACCTGCGCACACGGCGCTACTGCGGTTGGTATGGCGGCGTCGCATTGCCTGCGCGACGGACTGGCCCCACGTGATCTGACTGAGCCGACACGCATGGCAGCGCTTCAGCGCGCGCTCAATCGAGTGGGGCAGGCCATTCCGGGCATCCCACTGAGCGATGACTGCGATCTAGCCCAATCGGCGACACTTTCGCCTTCTTCCACCTTACAGTTGACCGAACTTTCCGCGGATGGTCCTTGGCTGGATCTGGAATATCCGGTGGCGCAGCTGTTGCCGTTGACGCCTGAAGATCGTCCGACCGTGACACTGCGAATTCGCGCGAAAGCGGCAGGTGAGCTACGCGTAGCGCTGCGGGTCAGCGACAAGGCTGAAAACTTCACGCCGGAAGCGACGCTCTGTGAGCAGACCTTTACACTCGCTGCGGGTGAGCAGACCATTGAATTTCCCGTCACTAACGGAGTGGATCAAAACCGCTATGGCTTCCTCTGCCTCTACGGCGATGCGGCTACCGAAGTCGCTTGTTCTGAACAGCGCGTGACTGGCCTGATGACCGTGCGTAAGAAATTCAA
>DLQD01000089.1:20015-24802 GCA_002480015.1 Opitutia bacterium UBA7441 | reverse complement strand
GACCGTCGGCCCGAAGGGCACAATCTGGCCTTCAAGTTGTCGGAACCACTTGAGGCATTTGAACTAGAACAGCTCGCGAGTGGGACGTTCCGTCCTACGGTATCCACGAATGCCTGGGTGGTTGCAGCGGCGGATCCGAGCCCACGCCTCGATATTGCCTGGGATGCTGAGCAAACGATCCGTGAGATCGTGCTGCACTTTGATACCGACTTCGACCATGCCATGGAAACCGCGCAGTGGGGGCACCCTGAGGATGTGATGCCGTTCTGTGTGCGCGACTACGTGCTCCGCGATGCGGACGGTAAAGAGTTGCATCGCTGTTCCGGCAATCATCAGACCGTCAACCGCATTCGTTTTGCCGAACCTGTTTGCACCCGGGGCTTGTCACTGGAACTGACACATCCATCGGCTCAAGTGCCTGCCGCTCTGTTCGGTATCCGGATCTACTAATAAACGATCGAGACGAAGTGATGGTGAAAATAAAATATTGGAGTGCACTCGCAGCCATCGTGGTGAGCTGTTTCGCAGCAGAGAGTGCCGCGGTGGAAAGTGGTTCGACGGAGCTGAAGTTCGGAGCGCAGCGAATAACGGTGGAGCCTACGGGCTTTCGTTTTAAATTCACAGACACGTCCGGCACGATTCTGGCTCCCGCTCACGCGCAGGCCGGCTTGCGTCTCGACGGCCAAGCAGTGACTGCCACTGAGGCGCACTCCGATCGACCGGGGCATTTTACGGTGATGACGGCGCAGGACTTGAAGGCGAATGTGAGCGTGGCAACTTCTGAGGGACTGGTTTCCATTACGGTAGCGCCGGAGAAAGAGGGCGCGTGCAAGATTGACTTGAGTCTGGGGGGCTTGCCAGTGGCCTATGGCCTTGGCGACGCCGGCGGCTGGAGCGGTCAGCTGAATTTGGTGACGGATAAAAATGTCCGTTATTCGCTAGTCAATAATGGTAGCTCGAAGCGCTGGCAAAGTTCCTTTGTCATTTTCCCTCATAACGGGCTGGCCGGGGTGGTGTTCGGGGGCAAGCAATCCTCGGTGCTTTTGGGGCCGGAAGCATACACCATGACGGTAACGGCAGACGAACCTGTCACCTTTCACTATATGAGCGGCGACATGCCTACGATTTACGGGAATTATAAAAAACTATTAGTCGAGAACGGTTTCCCGTGGGTTAAACCTAAGTCGAGGCTTTTCGAACTGGGCTGGGAATCATGGGCCGCGCTCGGTTATCAGACGCGCGACGAGACGGTGCTGAAGTCCATTTCTGATTTTCAAAAAAAGGGCTATCCCATCCGCTGGGCGGTCACGGGATCCGGCTTCTGGGAAGAGGGTGGCACGACCACTAGTTTTGGAAAATATGGTAAGAAGTTTTCTGAGCCGAATGCTTTCAAAGCCAAGCTGCATGCGCAGGATGTCAAATGGATGATCGGGCTGCGCACCAACTTTGTGCTGCCGGGTGGACCGCATATTCCCAAGAGTGCGAAGCGGGACTTCAATTTGAAAGGGAAATTCTTCAACGGTAACCCCCTTTCAACGGTTGGCGTGGATCAGAGTTACTTCGTGACAGACCCCTCAGGGAATTTGGTCGTCAAGACGTCCCGCTACTTTCCGATTGTCCCATGCTATCTGCTCGATGGGCGTAATCCTCAGGCAGTTGACTGGTATACCGACCACTATCGCTCCTGGGGTGTGGATGGCATTAAAGAAGATACCATGATGGATGTGGGATCTGACCTGCTTGATATTTTCAATGACCCTATTGCGCGTCTTGCCGATGAGGGTGCACTGGTGATGGCACGCTGCGGTAGCTTTAGTTCGTCAGGCACGCTGCTGCGCATCAATGATACCCATGTGAAGGACATGAGTCAGCGGACGCCGATCAATTATTGGCACTATGCGGCCAGCGGAGCTCCAAACGTTTATTCGGATACGGTTGGGTTTCGACAGATGAAAAACTATACAAATAAGGTCGTCCGCCATGCTTGGTTGATGGCAGTCACGGCGGGGCTTGCCGTCGGAGAGGTGCCCTATGGTTGGAACGAGAAGCAGCAGGGGCTTTTTAAAAGGCCTTTTGATTTTCACTATCAAATCGGACCTTACCTGTATGATGCTGCAATGAAATCCTACCACTCAGGCTATCCATACACGCTGACGCCGCTGGGGATTGCTTATCCGAATGATGCAAACGCTGCCGAGCCGACGCACTATCAGTGGATGGCGGGCGAGTCGTTGCTCTGTGCGCCTCTGGTTAAAAATCATGAGAGCAGTCAGATGGATCTCTATCTGCCAGAGGGACCTTGGTTCGACTACGACACTGGAAAAAAATATCAGGGACCGAAGTTACTGAAGAATTTCGCGATGCCGCGGGACAAGACGCCCTGTTTTGTTGGCGGCAAAGGAGTCCTGATTACTCGCGAGTCAGATGACGCGCCTCTCACAGCTCGGATATATCCGATCATCAAAGAGAGCAGTCCGTTTATCTTCACTCATCCTGATGGCAGCTCACAAAGTGTGATTACGCTTAACAGCTGGAAGGGCATGCCCGTTGTGAAAAATACGACAACCGGTGACGTGGTGCCTGTTATCTTGGATGAAAAAAGTGGTTCCGTCTCCTTTGCGTTGTTGCCCGGAAATAATTACCAACTGAACGAAAACAACTAGTTGGATTTTTGAGGACCGGATGCTAGCTCGACCGACAACAGGAATAGATACGATGATACAAGTCGCGATATTGACACTCGCAGTGATGCTTTATGCGTCGTCTCTGGGCGAGGTCAACTATCTGGCTGAAGTGATGGTCAACGACCAACCGCTTGGTGTGCTGTGGAAGCCGCCGTTCCGAATCGACATCACCGATGCCGCGAAAGCCGGTGCGAACGATGTAGTGGTGGACGTGACTAATGTATGGAAAAACTGGATACTGGGGGGCTGGAAGTTTCCGGAGGCGGAGCGGGTGACCTGGACGCTCTATCCATTCTATCGCGACGATAAAGATGCGCCGCTGATGGACTCTGGCCTGCTGGGGCCGGTGCGCTTGCTGAGTTGACAGTCAGTCTCATTCAATCCGTAATAACATAAACCAAAACGAAGTATGTTGAAAAACGAATCCAAACAGTTAAACATCCATAAACCTCACTTGCCCTTTCTGGTCTTCATCTGCGTGGCTTCGGCGCTGGGGGGACTGTTGTGGGGCTTTGATGCGATTGTCATTTCCGGCACGATCAACTCGGTGAAGTTGCAGTTTGCTCTGTCGCCCGTGATGGAGGGATTCTTTGTCAGCTCCGGTCTATTGGGAGCGGTGTTTGGCTCCGGGCTGTCGGGTTGGTTGAGCGACAAGTTTGGTCGTAGCCGCAATCTGTTGCTGGCTGCGGTGTTGATGTTACTGTCGGCGATCGGCAGTGCATGGGCCACCAATATCGAGTTGCTTGTCTTTGCCCGTTGGTTAGGCGGCCTCGGAGTTGGTATTTCCGCGATGGTGTGCCCGCTGTATATTTCTGAGATTTCACCGACTCACTTGCGCGGTCGTTTGGTGACGATGTTCCAGTTTGCGATCACACTGGGCATTATGGTCGCACTGTTTAACAACTACTTCCTGCACCAGTGGGCGGCCTCGGTTGCCGAAACCGCTGCGGAAGGGAGTTTTATGAAGTGGTTTGTGGCCGACGAGACCTGGCGCGCGATGTTTGCTTCCGAGCTCGTGCCCGGTCTGTTTTTCCTCGTGATGGCGGCTTTCTTGCCAGAGAGCCCGCGCTGGTTAGTCAAGGAAGGGCGTGTTGAAAAAGCCGGACAGGTGCTCAATCGTATCTTTCGTAATGGTGCCGATCAGGAGCTAGAGAGCATTCAAGATGCGGTGGCCAAGGAGAGTGCGACTCAGAAGCGCTTCGTAGACGTGCTGCAAAAGAAATACCGTAAGCCTTTGATCATTGCGATGCTGTTGGCCGCTTTCGCGCAGTTCAGCGGCATTAATGTAGTATTCTACTACGGCACCTCGATGTTGGAAAGCGCCGGTCTCAAGGCCGATGGTGCTTTGAGTGGCATGGCCGTGATCGGCTTTTGTAATATGATTTTCACGACCATTGCGATGGCCTTTGTCGATAAGCTTGGTCGTCGTAAATTGCTACAGTTCGGCACCATCGGTGCCATTGCCTGCTTAGCCGGAATCGGTGCGAGCTTTAATAGCGGGGCCAATGCGATGTTGATCGTGCTGATGTGTGCCTTTGTCGCGTTCTTTGCCTTCTCGCTTGGGCCGATCAAATTCATCTTCGCATCGGAAATTTTCCCGACCAACATTCGCTCACATGCGATGTCGATTGTGATTCTGACGATGTGGGGAACGGATACGATTGTCGGTCAATTTACTCCGAGCCTGCGCGACGCAGTAGGGCCTTCGGTCACCTTTTTCCTCTTTGCTGCAATTTTGGTGCCGCAGATCTTCATGGTCTGGAAGTGGATGCCAGAGACTGCCGGACGTTCCCTTGAGGAAATCGAAGCGGATTTTCACAAGGGCGAATAGCCGAATTAAAAATGGATTAGCATCGGCAGTGTCCGCCGATGCTAATCTCAAAATATTCAAAGGTAATTTATGCATATGAATCGGAAGTTTACGTTCTATCTGTTTATGGTCGGTGTCTTTGTTCACATGGGCCTTGTGACTGGCTGCATGTCGACGAATGAGTCTGACTCCAAGGTTGCCGCGCAGGATGCGATTGCGGATCTGAGCGCTGTGCCGCAGATACACGAGACCGAGGCTGAGCGTGACGAGCGCATGCAGTGGTTCCGCGATGC
>DLQD01000089.1:0-19968 GCA_002480015.1 Opitutia bacterium UBA7441 | reverse complement strand
AAGTTTGGGATGTTCGTCCACTGGGGGCCGTGTTCGGTGGGGCAAAAGGAAATCGGCTGGGGCAGGGAGGGCAATCGCCCTTGGGACATTAACCGCCATGGGCCGCGCACTGCAGACCCGATTTATGATAATTACTACAAGCAGTTTAATCCGGTGCAATACGATGCCGATGCCTGGGCGCGCTTTGCCAAGGAGTCCGGCATGAAATACATGGTGTTGATCACCAAGCATCATGATGGGTTTTCGATGTTCGACACGAAGCTAACTGATTACAGCATCATGTCCTCGCCGTATGGGCGCGATGTCGTGAAGCCCTTTGTCGAAGCCTGTCATCGTCACGGTTTGAGGGCGGGGCTCTACTACTCCACCCGTGACTGGTACCATCCGGATTACCTAGTGGGCGATAACAAGAAATACGATGCGTGGTATCGCGGCCAGATTGAGGAGCTACTCACGAATTATGGCGACATTGATATCATGTGGTTCGACCATGTCGGCGGCCGAGACTGGGGCAAGTGGCGCTTCGATCAACTGTTCTCGATGATGTATGATCTACAGCCGGACATGCTCGTCAATAACCGTGCGGCCAAGTTCTGTGGTCCTAAAACACCAGAGGATCGCGGGCCTGCGACGCCGGAGATAAAGAAGATGACTCTGGGAGATTATTATACGCCAGAAGGACGCATCGGTTCGATGGATATTGAAGCAGACTGGGAGTCCTGCATACACGTAGGGGAAGGATGGTCCTATCGTGGCGAGACAGGTTTCAAGGGCCCCGAGGAATGCATTAAGATGCTCGTCAGTTGCACCACCGGGGGCGGGAATTTGTTGCTTAATTTCGGTCCACGTCCGGACGGCACTTTTACTGACGGTGAATCCGCCGTCGCACGTGCCGCGGGCGAGTGGCTCGACAAATATGGCGAGGCAATTTACGGCACGCGCGGTGGGCCGTTCCGCAATGGCCACTGGGGCGGCAGCTGCCACAAGGGCAATAAGCTTTATCTGCATGTGTATGATTGGTCCACAGAGACACTGGAATTCGATCCCTTACCGATCAAAGTGCTTTCTGCGCGCACACTCGACGGTCATCCGGTAGAGGTGCATCAGACTGCGGAAGGGCTGGATGTTCGCGTGGCGACCGCACACCGCGGGGGCCCTGTCACAGTGATTGAGCTGACCATTGAGCAGAGTATCGAACCCGGCACGCTGTATGGCGGCACCCGCAAGGAAGTGGTTGATCTTTCTCAGGCAGGATCGGTGATCAGTGGAGATGCGACAGTGACAACGAGCTCAACCTGTGTGCACGATTTTCCGGAGGATCATCAGAGTTTGCTCACCGGAGAGCGCCCCGCTCGGGATTATGCCTTTCACACTGCTGCAGAGAAAAATCCGTGGGCCATCGTTGATTTAGGTCGTGTGAAAACAGTCAAGGCAGTGATCATTGAAAATCGCCCGAACGAGCACCGTGCGGGCGGCTTGATCCTGTCGATCTCTGAGGACGGGAAGACGTGGACTCAGGTCTGGCAGGCGGATACATTGTTTCCACAATGGACGGTGCCTTTGACGCATTTCCATGCGGGCATCGATGTGCCGGGCCGTTCGGCACGCTACTTGAAATTTGAAACGCGCAACAAGAAGGGACGCTCCTTGCTATTGCATCGCGTTGCGGTGTACGGCGAGTAGCTGCGGCAAGCACTATGTCTTTGTTTCAGGGAGCAGGTTTCTCATTTGCTCCCGATAGAGGCTGGGGGCGAACCCCGTGGTTTGCTTGAATGAGCGGCTGAATGCGTAGAGCGAATCATAGCCGCAGCGAGGCGCTACTTCCGAAATTTGCAGATCGGTGGTGCATAGTAGTGATGCCGCATGCGTGGTACGTACTTGAGTCATGAACTTCCCTAAACTTGTGCCCATGTTTTTTCGGAAGGTGCGGCTCAAATGACTGGCGGAAATATGGAGGGACCGTGCCAGATCGTCTATCTGTAGCGGTTGATCCAAATGTGCGTAAATATGACGCACGCACTTTTGAACCAACTTGCTGTCGCCTGAGACCGGCGAATGCACGCTTTGCCGGGGTGAAGGTTTTTTGTTTGCGTCCGACATAAGCAGTTCGCCCAGCAACAGGCTGGTATGCGCCCGGATCCCCCCGGCTTCCAGATGACGCCCTTGTCGATGAGCGACAAAGACTTGGATGACATCCTGCAGCCGTCGGATGATCGGTTCGGATAGCGGGAATGGTGTGTTGCGGAATCGTTGAAGCGCTTCGCTGTCACTTAGTTCGAAGGTGACGAATACCCAGTTGATCCGTTCGTATCCAATTTTCGGATACATGGTCTGCTGGAAGGGAAACAGCAGTAATCCGCTGTCTTTTTTGAGAGAAAATGTCTGCCCATCCACCGAGATGAGTGCGGGCTCCAGGTAAAAGCAGAGCACAAAGCGCGGATGCATCTGGATACCGTGGTCCGTTACGGATTCGGCGTATTTTTCCCGATGGAATACCAGAATATTATCAGGGCTGTCTTTGAACCACCCTTTGGCACCTGCGAAGTAGTTGGATGGGCTGCGCAGCTGGGACAGCATTGTTGTGATTTCGGAAGAGATGAGATCTTTCTTCTTCATTTTGTCCTGCCGCATGATCATAATTGTTAAATTATTGATCTTATGGGCTATTTGCATGATAATTACAATCGTCTATTATCAAGCTTTGTTACTTAGATCGGAATCGCGTTGTTCTTCATCGGAGATCGCAAGCGTCCGGGATCGATTGGTTTGTTAGCGATAAAGGAGCAGTGTATGAAGAAGGCAGGAGTAACTATTTTGTTGGCATTGGGGCTGGTTTCGGGGGGGATGGCCGACGCACTCCGGGGGCAGGCTTTGAGTCGTTCCAGCGAGCAGGAGCAGGTTTTTCAGGGACGCAGGGTTTATGCGAATGCCGGGGATGCGGTTGAAGCCGCGCGGTCTTTGGTGCAGCGTATTGTTCCCGGTCTGAGTGAGAAGATTCGGTTTGAACGGATCCCCGAACATGAAAACCGGGACGTCTATGAGCTTGAGCAACAGGGCCGCAAACTGGTGATCCGGGGGAACTCGGCGGTGGCGATGGCGTCCGGTGTGTATCATTACCTGAAAGAATATTGCCGCTGCCATGTGTCGCAGAACGGCGATAACCTGCAACTCCCCAAGTCGCTGCCACAGGTGAAAAAACAGGTACGGGTGGTTTCTCCGATGCGCTATCGGTTTGCCTATAACTATTGCACGCACGGCTACACGATGGCGTGGTGGGACTGGCCGCAGTGGGAGCGGGAATTGGATCGTCTGGCGTTGTCCGGCTACAATTTGGCTTTGATCATTCAAGGGCAAGAAGCCGTTTGGCAGAACACCTTTACGCAGTTCGCTTACACCAAGGAAGAAATGCGCAAGCGGATGTCGTCTCCGGCTTATCAGCCGTGGCAGTTCATGGGGAATCTTGAAGGCTTTATGCCTCCTTCGCAGGAGGTGATTGATCAGCGCGTGGTGCTGGGGCAGAGGATCGTGCAGCGCTGCCGTGAGTTGGGTATTGAGCCGCTGTTGCAGGGATATTACGGACTCGTCCCGAACGGGTTCGATAAAAAGCATCCCGCAGCCGATGTGATTGATCAGGAACAATGGTGCGGAATTGAACGGCCGGATCTTTTGAACCCGGGCGATCCGCTTTTCGCCAAGCTGGCGACGATTTTTTATGCCGAACAGAAAAAACTTTTTGGCGATTGTTTCTACTTTGCAGCGGACCCGTTCCATGAGGGAGGCAAGACCGGGAACATGAATCGGGGAGTGGTCTATAAGCAGATTCAGGATACGATGCTAGCGTTTGAGCCGGAATCGATCTTGGTGAAGCAGTGCTGGATGGATTCCAATGAGGACATGTTTTCGTCCGGGCGCAAGGACCGGACGCTGGTATTGGATCTTTGGGCCGATACCAAGCCGTACTGGAAGAATTGTAATGCGTATAACGGAACGCCGTGGCTTTGGTGTCAGATTCATAATTTCGGCGGAAACATCGGGATGGAAGGGCATTTGCCTCGTTTGGCCGATGACTTGCGCAAGCTTCTGCAGTCGCCGAAACGCGGCGAATTCGCTGGTATGGGAATTGTGCCGGAGGGCTCGGAAAACAACCCGGTGCTGTATGAGCTGTTCTCGGAGATCGGTTGGCGTGGTGCGCCGGAGGATATGCAGGCCTGGGTGAATAACTATATCCATGCCCGCTACGGAATGGAGAATGTTGAGGCGCGTGATGCCTGGCGCATCATGCTGAAAACTAATTATTCCGTGATCGGTGGGCAAGGGCCGGTCAGCAGTGCGATTACAGCGAACCCGGACTTTACCAAGGAGTTGCGGAAAGAACTCTCATTGCCGGGTTGGCGCCCGCTTGCCGGTCGAACCCATGCGCCCGGTGGCTCGAACCAGCGTTATGATAATTGGAAGTTGGTGACGGCATGGGAGAAAATGCTGAGTGCTTCCGATGAGTTGGGCGGGGTGGATAGTTTTCGCTACGATTTGGCGGACGTGACCCGGCAGGCGCTGGCGAACTTTGCGCGCCCGGTCTATGACTTGATGATCAACGCCTATCTGGATGGAAGTCAATCAGGTGTGAAGCGGCATGCAGATGTAATGTTGCAGTTGATTGTCGACTTGGATTCCCTGACGGCGACACGCCGGGAGTGGTTGCTTGGACGTCGCCTCGGTGACGCCCGCAGCTGGTGTTCAACCGATCGGGGGCGGGCGGACATGGAACGTTCTGCCCGCATGTTGCATACTATGTGGAATGCTCCGCATAGCGGCTTGAACGGGTATGCGAGCGCGGAGTGGTCTGGGCTCTTGCGGGATTACTACCTTCCGCGCTGGCAGATGTTTGTTGAGTATCTTCTGAGCAGCTCGCAAGGCAAGGGCCTGCGCGAGTTTGATGGGAAGCGGGCGAAGTTTGATGCCGCATGGGTGGCGGAGCAGAAGTTGTATTCGCCGGAACCCCAGGGGGATACCGTTGCGCTTTCCCGTGTGTTGTTGAAAAAATATAAACCGCTGATGGAAGCGGTTGCTGCTGAAGGCGGCGTTCTCCGGTGGGCGATCGGCGGTTCTCTGCAGGTTGTCGAGTGGGATGTGACTGCAGTCATTAAAAACCTGGGCTCGGGAGACTATCATGCGGTGGTTGCTGTAAAAAATGAAGCGCAGGCAGAACGCAGTGAAGAGGAGAGGGAAACGTTGGGAGACACGATCCACGCCGAGGATCAATACGGGCGCGGCAGCGCTGCTGTCAAAATCCACGAAGTTGAAATGATCGGGAAATTCAAAGGTGCGTCGACTACCGGTCGGCAATTGTCTGTTGACCGACATGCCGGGCAATGCGGCCTCGTTCACAAAAATAACATCTATGCTTTGAAGGTTGAAAAATTCAGCTCCGATGCACGCTATTTTCTGCGCATGCGAATTGAGGGCGAGACGAAGGCCCAAGTGAATGGAATCGTGACTTTGAACAAAGCCGGACCTGCGCAACAGGCGATCGTCGGCAAGTGGGAATTCAAGGCCGACGGGTATACCTATGTTCGTGAATTTTTTAAAGATGGAACGTTTCGCGGATACAGGAACGGGCATCCGGTGAACTGGTTTGATGGTGCTTCCTGGAAATATGAGGACGGTCTCTTCGTGCTCCGCAAGGCAGATGGCTCAGTGTTCGGAAGAAACAAAGTCAGCGGCGATACCATGATCTTTACGATGTCGCCATTCAAGCCGGCCAAGCGATTTTAAGTGGATGCGAATGAGCCATCCAAACAGTAATATAAATGAGAGAGAATTTTATGAGTAACCGTATTTTTCATGTGGGGAACTGGTGTGCACACTGGGGAAATGAATTTCGTGAATCGGCGTTCCGGTCATCGATCAAAAATTTTGAGGTGTTGAACTATGCAAAGTATTTCACCCGGGCTCTGGAGCGCATTCCGGATACGGAGGTGATCTCGATCCCGTCCTGGGAACTGTATCACATGTCTCCAGAGGAGTTTGATGCAAAGCTGGAATGGGCCACTGCGATTGTATTCGGAGACGTGGAGACCCAGTCGCTGCACCTGAACCCTTCCTTTTTTGAGAACCAGTTCCAAAAGAAATATGTTACCTTCCCGGATCGCTTTGATCTCTTGAAGCGCTGGGTCGAGAAGGGGGGCCATTTTCACATGAACGGCGGTTGGTTCAGCTTTTCGGGCCATCAGGGCTACGGCGGATGGGGTCGCAGTCGCTGGCAGAAAGATACCGACGAACGGGTCCTGCCGGTGGAGTGCATTGACGGCGATGATTTGATTGAATCTACCGCTTCGTTTGAAGTACGGACGGCGGATGGCAGTCATGCGGCGGTCTAGGGGATCGATTGGTCCGGTGTGCCGCCGATTCTGGGGTTCAGCGAGACCGCGCCGTCGCCCGATGCAAAGGTCATTGTGGAAATCCGCAACGGAAACGCGTGGTATCCGTTGCTTGCCGAGCGTCATCTCGGCAAGGGACGGACGACGGCCTGGACGACCGGAGCAAGCCCGCACTGGGGTGTCAATTTTATGAAGTGGGAACAGTACGATCTGTTCTGGCGGCAACTGTTTGCCCCGAATCATTCATAAAGCAATTCACAGTCATCCGATGGGATGACTTGCAGTTCGCGCCTCAGGCAAAGCAATGGGCAGGTTCTTCGACAATTCCAGTGGATCATTCTGGATTTAGGGATTCAACCCAGGCCGTAGACTCTCTGATTCTGGTAATCATACCGCTAATGAACGTTGGTAAACCTGCACCTTAAACTGATCATATATTAACCGCAGATGCACGCTGATTGACGCAGATAGATTGGCGCTTAAATTCATTTATAATCTGCGTGACGGAGGTCTGCCGGCCTGCCCAGCGAAGCTCGAAGAGCGTAGTTGGGAGATGGCGAAGCAATCCGTGATGCGGTTAAAAAAAGATTTTCTTAGACCTCTAGGTCAACTGTGTGGCTGGGAATTGAACGCACTGACAGTGCAAGCACCCACTGGTATTGTCGAAGAACCTTCCTACTTGGCGTGGCCCGATCAATGTAACCGCCGCTTGCCGTTTTAAGGCCTGTTTAACCTCGTCTGTGATAATTCGATCCAGCATCCATGTAAATCTTCCAAGTTGTCGAATATTTGCATGGTTATTTGGGTCTTAAATTCCTCGAAAGAAATGCTCGACGTTCTTAAAGTTACTACTAACATGTCGAGTTATGTATGCACTCGAATTAATTGATTACCTCGTCATTGCTGCGATCCTACTGTCGTTGATCGGCGTGGGTTTGTATTTCACCAAGAAGGGCGGCGAGGATATGGACTCCTTCTTCGTCTCGGGTCGTTCGTTGCCTTGGTATATTGGCGGAACGTCGATGATCGCCACGAGTTTCGCGGCCGACACGCCGCTGTGGGTGAGTGCGCTGGTGCGTAGTCATGGGGTGCACTACATCTGGCAATTCTGGGCACCGGTCATCGGTTCGGCTTTGGCACTGGTCTATTTCGGGCGTAAATGGCGCCGTATGGCTTTTGTCACCGATGTCGAGTTTATGGAAGCGCGCTATGGCGGCACGCCGGCGAAGGCACTGCGCGGTTGGTCGGGCGCGTGGGGGGCGATCATTATATGCCCGCTGATTTCGGCCTGGGTGATTAAAGCGATGGAGACGATTGGGCGCGAAGCGGTCGGCCTGTCACCTGAGCATCAGATTCCTGTGACGATTGCAGTGGTGATGGTCGCGATTTTAATGTGTGGTCTTTCGGGACTGTTCGGGGTCGTTTATACCGACTTTATTCAGTTCATCTTAGCCACGGTTGGCACGATTGTTTTAGCGGTCTTGGCGGTTCGCGAAGTGGGGGGGCTGGATGTGCTCGTCGAGCAGCTTCGGGTCATGAAAGACTGGGGCGGTCATGAACTCAGCATCGCGCCGAAAATCGGTGGTGGTGAGGGGCAGATGTCGACTTGGAATGCGATCGGTTTCTTTGGTTTCCTCTGGATTGGTGTAGGCCTGAGTGGCGCTTACCAAGCGCAGCGCTTACTGGCGAGTAAGGATGCCAAGAATGCGGCCTTTGCTCAATTGCTGCACACGGTAGTCTATTACTCTTTGATGGCGTGGCCATGGATCTTGGTGGGCCTTTGCTCGATGGTATTGATTCCTGAACTGGGTGTGGCGGATCAGAGTGCGGCCTATCCACGTATGATCGTGATGGTGATGCCGGTTGGTTTGAAAGGGCTGCTCGTTGCGGCGCTTCTTGCCGCCTTTATCTCGACCATTAGCACGTTGTTTAACTGGGGCTCTTCCTATCTGGTGAATGATATTTACCGTCGCTTTATGAATACGCATGCGACCGAGAAGAACTACGTCGCGATTGCGCGTGTCGCGACGGTGCTCATGGCAATCGCTGGTGCTGTCATTTCGATTAAGGCGGACAACATGCAGCAGTTGCTGACCCTAGCCTTTGTCCTGGGATCAGCTGCTGTGGTCCCGGGTGTGCTGCGCTGGTTGTGGTGGCGCACCACGGGTAAGGGTGAGCTGATCGCATTGGTGGTCGGTTGGATCATGGCGATACTGCTACTGTTCGTGAATGCCTTTGATAACCCATTTACTGATAAACTATTTGGTGCGGGCATCAGTGCTGAAGGCATACAATTCCACCTTAGTAACGATCCCGACCTCGTCGGGGCCCGGATGCTACTCATGGTCGTGGTCGTTGGCCTCGCGGTGGTGATTGGTTCTCTCTTAACAAAGGCAGAGGACATGAATCGCTTGAAGGCGTTCGCTGCGCGGGCACGTCCCTTTGCTTTCGGCTGGCGTCCTGTGATTAAGGAAATGACGGTCGTTTACATTGAAGAGGAGCCTTTTGGCCGCACGATGTGCTCATGGGCGATTGCTTTGTTTGCGATGCTTTCAATCCTCGTCGGTGTCGGTAAAATCCTGCTCGGGCCGCGTGCTCTTGGGCTAGGGCTCATTGTTGTAGGGGCCGGCTGTTTAGTCTGGACCATCCGTCGCATTCAGAAAGATTGCGCCAACGATGTGGATGAGCCCGATTTTCTTCACAATAAATAGTAGCTTGTTCCCGAAAGGGTCAACTTCAGGCCGATCGTAGACTTCATTATTTCTCTACCAATGGACTTAGTTAAATATCATCAATCTTGGCAGTCGAATCATCGTTTGCTGAAAATGGCTCAGCCTGCGGGTTGGTGGCGCGATGCGTTTCCCCTAGGGAATGGGCACCTTGGAGCGATGCCGTATGGGCGAATTTGCGAGGAACGGATACTTATCAACCACGAGCGTCTCTGGTATGGTGGTATCATCCCTGAATTACCTGATATTTCGGAGTTGCTTTTAAAGTGCCGTGAATTGATCGATCAGGGGGAGATGCTTGCGGCCAATGAACTCTACTGTGACGCCTTGAAAGCTCAGGGGAAAGAAGGTCGTTGTGCGGTTTATCATCCGGCTGCGGATCTACGTTTCAGCAGTATCACACAAAATCGCTTTCATTATTATCAACGCTATTTGGATCTGACGACTGCAGAGTCAATGACTTACTGGACTTGGGGAAATCAGCCTCAAGTGCGCCGCAGCTTTGTCTCTCGTCCAGATGACTGTGTCGTTGTCGAGCAATTGGGGGACGCGCTGTCTACGCAAGAGTGGAACCTCTCTCTAGAGTTGCATGAGCTTATAGATGCGATCACCCATGATGGCACTTTATTCACCCCAGAAATTGATTTTACTGCATCTTCGGATGGTGAATGGTTGATCGGATGTGGGGTTTATACAGATCCTGAGTATCATTCTGAAGAGTATGGTGTGGTCTCTCGGGTCATTCCCACGGGAACGGATGCAGCGGTGCGCCTAAATGATTCAGCGACTGGTGTCGTCGTCAGTAAAGCAGCAGGCGTATTGATCCTTTCGAAGGTCTTTGTATACGAAGATTCAGAGCTCGCCATTGAGCGGCTCAAACAGGAAATTTGTGAACTTGGCGAGAGCTACGATGTGCTTCGCGACCGCCATGCGGCGGTTCAGCGGCCTCTCTTTGAGGGCTGCCATGTCGAGTTTGCTGGATCACGTGAGACGTCGACCTCAAACGAAGCGTTGTTGCTGAATTCCTATGGTGGCACGATGTCGGTCGAGCTACTACAGAAGATGACAGACTACGGTCGCTATTTGTTGATCAATAGCTCGAACGAAAGCTCCGTGCCTTCGAACCTGCAAGGTATCTGGAATGGCGACTACGCGCCGCCTTGGGATTGCTTCTTCATGATCAATGAGAACTTGCTGATGAACTATTGGCAGGCGCTTCCTGCTGGAATGAATAAAGAGGTGCTCGGCGTCTTTAATTTCTACGAATCGCATCTCGAGGATTACCGCGAAAACGCCCGTAAACTTTACGGTTGTCGTGGGATTTTTATCCCGGCATTGACTTCACCCGAAACCGGGCGAAGTGTGCATGGCGGTTCGTGGATTGTGAATTGGATTTCCGGTGCCGGTTGGTTGAGTCAGCTCTTTTACGATTACTATTTGTTTACAGGAGACCGTGACTTTCTTAAAGGCCGCTTGCTTCCGTTTATGCGTGAGATTGCGCTCTTTTACGAAGACTTCTTTACATATGATGCTGCGGGTCAGGTGGTGATCTCGCCTTCGACATCTCCTGAGAATTGGCCGAAAGAGTCTTTTGCCATCAAGTCCCCAACATCGATTCATCCAAGATTAACCGTCAACGCGACTATGGATGTTGCCGTTGCTCGCGAGCTGCTTTCAAACTTAATCAAGGGCGCGCGTGAATTCGAAATCTTCGGTGAAAGCCTGGAACGGTGGGAGTGCATTCTCGAGGGCTTACCGGACTATGAAGTCAACGAAGACGGAGCGATTCGCGAGTGGCTTGACCACCGCTTTTCAGACAATTACGAACACCGTCATCTTTCGCACATCTACCCACTTTTCCCTGGCATTGAGGTGAGCGAAGAATCTCACCCAAACCTCTTTCCCGCTTTTAAGCGTGCGGTCGATCTGCGTGGTACTGTTGGTCAGAAGGATCAGACCGGCTGGTCGCTTGCGCACATGGCAAACATTCGGGCACGTATGGGCGAGGGTGAGAGCGCATACCATTGCCTTGAGGCTATTATGCAGACCTGTGTGGGTAAAAACTTCTTCACCTACCATAACGACTATCGTGGTTCAGGTATTTCTGTGGACTGGTTTTTTGGGCGTTCGACACCATTTCAGATTGATGCCAATATGGGCTTCACTGCGACAGTATTCGAGATGTTGGTTCAATCCACACCTGACTTGATTAAGCTATTACCTGCTCTTCCGCAGGAAATGCCTGCAGGTAAAGTGACGAATATGCGCACTCGTGCAGGCGTTAAAATCAGCTTCGAATGGCAAATGAATCCTTTTAAGCTAACTGCGACATTCCGCTCGAACAAAGACCAGACGATTGGACTTCAACTTTCGAATATGTCTAAACAAATCATACAACTAGATTTGAAGTGCAAAGAAGACCAAGTAATGACTTGGTATTTAGAGAACAATAAACTCATTTCCGTCTCTTAACCTGTAATCATTTCCAATGAGGTTTCCTGCCTTTTTCGCTCTACCTATTTTGTTCTTTTCCTTGGCCACGGCGCCAAGTGCGTGTGCCGTTCGATTGAGCGATCCGGGTGCGCATTGGTCCATGCCTGGAAAGGCAGATGAGATCCATCTGTCTTGGATAAATGGGCCGCCGCAGATGCAAGTCTTTCGATCGATTGATCTTCATCTTGAAGGCTTTCGAGAAGAGGCAGCTGATCTTGCGTTACGTAGTGAAAAATGGGGGATGGTGTTGGATCCGCGTCGACTTACAGTCGAGCGACTGACCTTATCGGCTGCTAAAGATCCGATTGCAGATACGCTGAACTTTTCGGCCTTACCGAAGCATTGGTCGCCGTGTGAGTTGGACTTGCAAGCTGAGATCAATGGACAGGTGTATCGCCCAGTTGGTGGACCCTTGCCCAGTCTGCAAGAAGACTATAATTACTCTCCGATTCATATCGTCGAGAGTGGGCCTTGGTTTCAACACGTGGCGATTTATGATTTGGATTTGGTGGCTACTGATGGCTCTAAATTAGCCGCTAAAAGTTGGCTCGAGGTGCGCGCATGGGGGGATCGCTGTATTTTTGAGTGGTTCGTAAAGCCCGTCCGTAAGGATGTGGTTGAGTTGTCGATTGGATTTAAGTCCAGCGCGCTTCATGTGGATCAGCAAGCGAAAGCGAAGGCAACCCATGTGCGGCTCGGGCTTTCTTTTACTGAAAGTAGGGTGCAGCCGATAGCTGCGCAAAAGGAAGTGAGCATTCAGGCAGTCGCAAAAAACGACTATACGCTGAGTGCGCCAACGGTTGCTTATTCGGAAGTCGCTGATGCCTGGGAGATTATGATCCCTAAGCAAAATTGGGACACGGATTCACCAGCGGCGTATAACCAAGCCTACTTAGACCGTCAGTCTCGCTTTGATCTGAAATTGAAGAATCTTTCCAGTCAGCCACAGGACCTGTCCTTGCGCTTTATTCACGATTACCATCCTATTTCAGGTTTTGTGCCGATGTTGCTTGATGCTAAAGGCAAGCAAACCGGTATTCCGATTCAGAACAGTAAGAACTGGCACTCGTTGCCGAATGAGCCTTACCCGTATGAAGGCACTTGGATCAATCAAACTACTCGTCTGACTTTGGAGCCGCACTCGGAAGTGGATTTGCAGTATGCTGTTGTCCACGCGCTTTGGCAGGGGGTGCCGGCATCCTCTGCCGCACAGCTCAGCTTAGTGGGGTGGGGCTATAATGGATTCTGGACACAGATGGCGCTGGGTTCCTGGGGAGAGACTCTGTGCATTCAACCCGGCCGTACTATGCGCCGCGCTTTTATCACGGATGTGCGTCCTTTTGAAATGCTTTCTACAAATGGCCTGGAATATGATTGGACCACCAATGTCGGAGGCGGTGACATTGCAAAGATCGTCGGTGCCGATGGTCAATATATCCTGTGGAAAGGAGCGGTTCGGGAGTTTGAAATGATCGGGCCGAATCTCTCGCATGTGCGTGTGCGTGAGCGTTCTGAAGATGAGCGTATGCAGTTACAGATCGATACTTACTTGCCGCGGAGTCACTCGATCAACCGCTCGTATTTCAAAGTGCGACTTGATGTACTAGAAGATATTGAATTCAGCGAAATCGCGCTTTTCCAACTCGGTAGTGATTATTACAACGAGGTTGAATCGCGAAAAATTGCCTGGGGCAATGCTGCGGGTCTAACTACAGTCGCAAGCCCCAAAGCTGCTGAATGGGGGCGTGTCATGGATCCGTTGCCATTGCTCGGAGAGCAGCCATGGGTGAGTCTGTATGATATGCAGCCTGAGACCAAACGTCGTGGACTCGGTGTGCGTGGCATGGTGCTGCGTGATTTTAACGCGACGCTTTCCGGGCAGTTGTCGACAGAGCCGTGGTTGCTCTGTGAGCGCACAATGCATTTTTTGAATGCCGAGCTCACCTTAGATCCGAAGGTGAAACAATTGAAGGCAGGTGATCGTATTGAGTTTACTATGGAGTTGGATATCTTTCCGCTCACTGCAGAGTCCTATTACGGCTCAAATCAAGCTTTAAGGGAGCGGCTCGCAGAGTCTCCGGATAGTTGGGAGCTGACTGCATACGAAGCGCAGGAACAAGGGTTGCAAATCAACGGTAAGCCTCAGGTATTTCCAGCCGTTTTCGAAATCGATTCTAGGGCGAAGTCGCAGTCATTCACCGTAGAGAGTCGTTCTCCTATGGATGTGATCTGCATTGCCGGCTTATCGCAGCCTGGAACTTGGCAGTTGAGCGAGCAGCTGGATGTGGAGTCTCTAGAACTCGGTGATCGGTTCTCCGTCGAAAGGGATCCACAAATTAACTATGATCCAGCTACGCAAACTTGGACCGTGGTGCTCTCGTTGGTCTTTCCTGAGGGGGCGACGAAGCGAAGCTTTGTGGTCAAGCAGCTATAACTTTAAACTCTTAGATCAATGATAGGCCGACGACACGCACTCTCTTTCCCTTTTTGTTTCATTTTTCTAATGCTCGCTCAGGGTGCTACTGCCGTCGCTGTGTTGTCGGAAGCGAGTAGGCCAACCGTGTTGAACCCGGCCAACCAGCGAGAAGCTCAGGACAGACCGAACATTGTTTTTATTTTTGCAGACGATTGGGGCTATGGCGATTTAGGGATTCATGGTAGCACCTTTTGTCAGACGCCACGGCTCGATCAAATGGCAGCTGAGGGCATCGACTTTCAGAATTTTACGGTCAATCATTCGGTCTGTTCACCGAGTCGCACGGCAGTCATGACAGGACAATTTCCTGCACGACACAGCGTGCACCAACACTTCGCCACATTGGAGCATCATCTGCGTGCGGGCATGCCCGATTGGTTGAACCCTGATGCGCCGATGCTACCGCGTATGTTGCAGGAAGCTGGCTATGCCACGGCACATTTCGGAAAGTGGCACCTCTCCAATAATTTTGTGCGCGATGCGCCGCTGCCTCCTACTTATGGTTACGACGAATACGGCGCCTTCAATTTGCCTGGTAATGCTCCAGAGCAAATGCCTACCAGCGCGACTTGTCCGCGTGCCGTCGATTTCATACGTCGCCATCAAAATCAGCCGTTCTTTATCAACCTCTGGATACATGAAACACATACTCCACATTATCCATTGCCCAAGTATCTTGAGCAGTTTGAAAGTTTGGATGAGCAGAAGCAGGTCTATGCCGCAATTGTGGCTGAGGGTGATGCAGGCGTAGGCCTGGTTTTGGATACGCTCAAAGAGCTTGGGATCGATAAAAATACCTTGGTGATTTTTTCCTCCGATAATGGTCCGGAATGGACGAGTAAAAATCGTGAACTCGGTGATCTCTCAACCGGCAAGGGGCTGGGCACCTTTTACTCTGTTGGCGAGACAGCTGGCTTGAAAGGCAAGAAACGCTCAATCTATG
Organism: Opitutia bacterium UBA7441; assembly: GCA_002480015.1. Classification (GTDB taxonomy): domain Bacteria; phylum Verrucomicrobiota; class Verrucomicrobiia; order Opitutales; family Coraliomargaritaceae; genus Thalassobacterium. The sequence goes on along the minus strand of DLQD01000089.1, from coordinate 4,950 downwards.
CAGGTGGGGTTCGTGTCCCTTTTATCGCGCGCTGGCCGGGAGTCATCCCTGCGGGGCAAGTGGATCGCGATTCCGTTATTACCGCGGTCGATTTGTTGCCCACCTTCCTTAAATTTGCTGGTGTTCCACCACCACAAGGCTACCAAGGCGATGGTATCGATATTTCGGCTGCGTTGCTGGGTGAAGCTTTTCGGCGCGAGAAACCGATCTTTTGGGAATGGGCACCCGCCACCAATAATCCGATCCTTTGGCCGCATTACGGTATCCGCTCCGGAAAATGGAAGCTGCTAGTGAATGAAAAATTAGGTAAAGCCGAGCTCTACGACATCGAAAGCGATTGGGCAGAGTCGCAGGATGTCTCATCAGAGCACCCAGAGTTGGTTGATCAGCTTTCTAATCAAATTATGCTGTGGGCGACGACGCTGCCCAGTGAGCCGCCTGCAAATTGTTTTTCGAAAGCACGTGAGTCACTCCAGTAAGCAGTAGGCCCAATCACCTTTGTTTCTTTTTTATCCATCATACGACTTCATTCGAAATATGAACCCATTCAGATCTCTCGGGCTTACTGTTGTCGCTCTCTGCGTATTGATGGCCAAATCGGCAACTCTGGTTGATGCCGAGACCTTGCCGCGTTTGACTCGTGACAGCGCATACGCGACGACGACAAAGCCTCGAGGTGAACAAACATTACAGCAACGACGTCCGGATACGATGTGGACGTATAAGGAAGTCAACGGCAAGCCACTGCACCTCTCCGTCTTTTTACCAGAGGGCTATGAAGACTCGAAACTCAGCTTTCCAACTTTCGTCGTGTATCACGGAGGTAGTTGGAAAACGGGCGAAGCGAGTTGGCATTATCCCGACTGTGCTTATTGGAGCGACCGCGGAATGATTGCCGTTTCGGTCGATTACCGCCTCAGTGAGCGTGATGGGGTGGAGGTGCCACTCGAGTGTGTGAAAGATGCAAAATCGGCGGTGCGTTTCTTACGCAAACACGCCGAAAAACTCAAGGTCGATCCCGATAGGCTGGTTATCGCTGGCGGTTCAGCTGGTGGACAACTCGCTGTAGCCATGGCTACACTGACGAGTCCAGAAACCAATGACGATTGCTACGATCTATCCATATCCTGCGTGCCGAATGCAGTGGTCGCCTACAACCCGTATTACAAATGCGCGCCATCGCTGTCGCCGCCGAACTTTGTGACTGAAGGCTTGCCGCCATTGATTACCTTTCTCGGCGATCAGGATCCTGCGATCAGCGTGCAGAGCCTACTGGATTTTCATAACGACTTGGTTGCAAAGGGGAATGTCTCTGAGCTTTACGTCGCCAAGGGTGGCAAACATGGCCTGTGCAATGGGCGTAACTCGCGTAATCCTTTTTTCTATTGGTCGTTGGAATTAATTGATCAGTTCTTGCGGGTGCAAGGAATTCTCGAGGGTGAATCGATGGTTGAGTGGCCTACCGACATGCCTAAGCTACAATCAATGGATGATTATCTTGCCTACGTGAAAGAGAGTAATTAACGTGTAAAAAAGTGTTACTCGTCTGTGTGCTTTTCAACCTACTCAACCGAACACGGTCGTCCTATACGGATAAGTTTCCATAATTTCCGCAGTAATAAGCCTGCCGTACTGTATCAAACATAACCACACAACAATGAAGGAATCTCCTGTCCACTAAACATAGGGCACATCCTCAATTATGCATTCACCAAAACTTACCAAAGCCACGGCGATTTCGTTACTTGCAGCCATCATTGCTGTGATTCCCATTTTTTCGGAGACTTCAATGGACGAAATGTGGGGTGATAGTGTAGTCAAGCTTCAGGCTGATAATACCGAGAAGGGGGAGCTCTTTATTGATGGAAACTACGCGATGTTCATTCACTGGGGGCTCTATTCGTCGTTGGCTAATCTAGTGGACGGCAAAACCTATTATGGAATAGGCGAGTGGATTATGCATCCAAATATGGCGGGTATCCCAGTTGAAGCGTATAAGCAATTGGCTGCTTCATTCAACCCAGCCCAATTCGATGCTGAGGCGATCGTTCAGATTGCCAAGGACGCGGGGATGAAGTATATAGTCATCACTGCTAAGCATCATGAAGGCTTTGCGATGTATGACTCTACTGCGAGTGATTTTAACATCGTGGATGCCACTCCCTACGGGAAAGATCCCTTGGTTGCATTATCGGTTGCTTGCCGTGCAGCGGGCCTAGGCTTAGGGGTCTATTATTCACATTTCCAAGACTGGACTGCGCCAGGCGGTGGCCGGGGACTCAAAGTCGATGCCGATGGAAATCCTGCGAGTTTTAAGGATTATTTTGTTAACAAATGCCTGCCGCAGGTTGAGGAGCTCACCTCAAATTATGGACCATTGGTGCTGTTTTGGTTCGATACACCAGGCTCTATTTCCAAAGAAGATGCAGAACAATTGATCGCAGTTGTCCGCAAAAACCAGCCTAATACTTTGATTAATGGCCGTGTAGGTCACGGGTTGGGGGATTATAAAGGGCTTGGCGATATGGAAGTGCCTTTGCGTAACGTCCCCGGTATATGGGAGAGTGTCGATACAACGAACGATTCTTGGGCATATGCCTGGTATGATGAAAATTGGAAAAGCCCCAAAGAGATTCTACGTCGTTTGATTAGCACGGTGGCTCGCGGCGGCACGTATATGTTGAATATTGGTCCGCGCGCTGATGGCACTGTTCCTGAACGCGCGTCTCAAGCGCTGCGTCGTTCAGGTGAGTGGATTAACGAGTATCCTCAGGTCGTTTACGGTGCTGATGCTTCGCCTTGGCAGCATGCCTTACCGTGGGGGGATGTGACTGTGCAGGGGAATCGATTATTGCTGTCTGTCTTCGAGTGGCCGGATGCGGGCAAGCTTTATTTGCCCGGATTACTCGGAGAGGTGCAAGCTGCGCATTTATTGAACTCGGAGGGTGCGGTGCCCATCACATTCACCCGCTCCGGAAATACGGTTTTGTTTAACTTACCAGCTGATGCCCCGGATCCTTTAGTTTCGGTAATTAATGTCGATCTTAGAAGTGCTCCTAAGGCGGATCCGACTTTCGCGCTAGATCCGACGATGATGACGACGATCGAAGCGGAATTTTGCACAGTTGAAGGAGCCACTCTAAAGCAAAAGAGGTGGATGGAGAAATTCGGTGAATGGAAGCATTTGGATCAGGTATCTGCCTGGAAGGAAGGCGCCTCGGCTACCTGGCAAGTAGAGGTATTGGAGGAGGGAGACTACCAAGTGGGCTTAAGCTATAGTGGTCAAGGTCGCCTGGTTTGGGAGATTGCCGTGACCGATGGTGAGACCATTCGAAATCAACAAGCAGCCTCTCAGATTTACCAGCACCACCCCATGGGGTGGTTGAACTTTCCCATTCCTGGACGGTATACCATTAACGTCAGACTTTTGGAAGGGGACGGTGATACCTCAAGCTTAAGTGCGATTCACTTCTCGCCAGTAATGTTGAAGTGACTTATTAAGTGCCTTAACTTGTATCCAGCTGTTTTGAAACGAACTTATTTTCCAGTGGTCGTTGCGATTTCATACGTTCAACTTCTGAGCTACTCTCCGGCCTAGAATCTCAAACCATTCCTCCCCTCAGAGGTAAGGGAGTGTTCCGGTTTCATCACGTCCACTAAAAATAGCGATGAACCCCTAATAAGCCCCCGCCTCACCATATAAGAAAGTGATACAAAAGTATCTACCAGTCGCTGTAATCATGCTTTGCAATTGTGGTTTAGGAAAGCTCGCCTAGATTTGTATCGTGTTAGATGCTGAACAAATTATTTTAGTGATTCCTGTTTGGAATGATAGTGGTCGACTGACGCAGTTTGCTCCGGAATTAGTGTCTGCGATTCGTGCGTCCAATATGCCGATACATCTGGTGATTGCAGACGATGGTTCCACTGAGTCCGAGTTTTCGCAATTACAATTGATTGTCGAAACAGTGCAAGCTGCGGGACAATCGGTGGATCTACTTCGTCTTACACCGCGGAGCCGCAAGGGGGGTGCGATCTATCTGGCTTGGGATCGTTTCCCAAATGCGGATTGGCTCGCATTTGCCGACGCAGATGGCGCCGCGAGTGGATACTCGATAGTTCGATTAATTGACCAAGCGATGAAGAACGGTCCGAATAGTTGCACGGTTGGTGTACGTCGCAACACGGCTGAGACGAAAGTTCAGCGAACGTTCGGCCGTTATTGCGGTTTCCATTTGTTTCGATTTTTAGTCAGGTGTCTTATCGGATTAAAGCTAGAAGACACTCAATGTGGGGCTAAAGTCATTTCCGGCAGCCTCTACCGTAGGATTCAGGATAAGCTTAGCGAGCGAGGTTTTATATTCGATGTAGAACTCCTGTTATTGATTCAACGTAGCCATGCAAATTTCAGTGAATATCCAATCCCATGGACTGAGAAACAGGGTGGTAGGGTCCATCCTGCGTGTGATGTATGGGGTATGCTTGCGGGGCTGTGGCGGATCCGTCAACGTCTGCATTCCGGACGCTACAAACTGTAGCAATAAAAAGTGAATTAAGGATAAAAGGACACGTCGGACGCTTACGAATTGTCGTAGTCGGTTCGACTCTGGAATGCAGACTGTAGAAGCACTGCATCGAGTGGAACTTCGCCACAAGCAAATGCTTGCGGCGAGCAAGGCGGGAATGCTTCGCCATTTTCGCTGCGCTTCGTCAAACCCGCGGCGGATTCGTCTCTCCTTCTTCTGGCCTGCCATGAGCAAGCGAAGCGCGTCGAATGGCGGGGCACTTTGAATCAAAATGCGAACCGCTTGGAATGATTTTGTGTCAAGTCTCTCGCGATTTACTCAGCGTTTTTAACTTTTCGAAATCGCCTTGAATGAGCGCGATCTTTTTTGTTCGCGACCACTTCTTGAACTGTCGTTCACATTTGATGGCGTCAGTCGGTTCCAT
>DLQD01000130.1 GCA_002480015.1 Opitutia bacterium UBA7441 | reverse complement strand
CGAAGAATTGAGTGCGAAGGGCATGTGCAGGCGCAGTGGGAAGAGGACCGCCCAATAGCCCAATAGCCCAATAGCCTGAGAGGGGTGCCATCAAATCCACAGGGGGGGCACAGACCGCAACAGTTGCCGGAACCCGTTCCGCACCTAAAGGAGCGGACCTACGTATGTGGCTTCCTTTAGGTGGCCGCTTGACCCCGCACTTAAAATTGCATCTGCCTGAGCTTAGCTACTCCTCGACCTCGAACCTCACGCCGATCATGTTATAATCGGCGAGTGTGCCTTTTTCCAACTCCGCGTCTTTTGGGGGATTGAGCATGCGGCCTTCGACAATGATAGGCACGACGCGGGTCCGATAGCCCGGGGCGCTGAATTGTGCGCTGTAAGGACCGTTGGCGACGTCTTTGAGCGGCATAAGATTGCGGCCTATCTGCAGATTTTCATGCTTGTAGGCCACGCTGCCGTCGGGGGCGACCAGCTCGATGGTCGCACCGGGGCCGTTTTTGCCGTATTTGTTAAACTCGAGGCTCATTTCGTTGGCGTAGCGTACGCCGACATGCACCACGCCCGGTGACCGGTCGGTGGCTTTGGGGCCGAGCACGATGAAAAGTGTGCCTACGATTCCAGTGAGGATTAGGAGTAGCGCCACGACGAGGCCGCCTTTGAGTTCGAGAGTCTTTGTCATAGTCAGAATTCTTTATACACGTTTTCGTGCTTGTTTCGAGGGGGCAAGGTGTTTTCATCGCCGCTTTTATGATGAAGCGCTCCCACCATTGTTCTCAGCTCCGTGCATCCGATGAAGGTTCGACCGTCACTTTAAGTGGCTGGGTCGATTCCGTTCGCGACCACGGGGGCATTTTATTCGTCGACCTCCGCGACCGCGAGGGGCTTACCCAAATCGTGCTCGACCCGTCTAATGTGGGCTTGGAGTCAAAGTTCGCTTCGATCAAACCGGAATCAGTCATTTCCGTGAGTGGCGTGGTCGAAAAACGCTTTGGCGGCACCGCCAACGTCAAACTCGCGACCGGAGAGATCGAAGTGCACGCCACCGATTTGGAGATACTCAATGTATCCAAGACGCCGCCGTTCCCGATGGACGATTCTGCCGACAAGGTGAGCGAAGACCTACGCATGACGCACCGCTATCTCGACCTGCGACGCGCGACCAACACCAAGATGCTCCGCATGCGCCATAAAACCTCGAAGGCCATCCGCGACTACATGGACGAACAAGCCTTCATCGAGGTCGAGACGCCGATGCTCTTTAAGAGTACACCCGAGGGTGCCCGCGAGTTTCTCGTGCCTAGCCGGATGAACCCTGGAGCTTTTTATGCACTACCCCAATCGCCGCAGCAGTATAAGCAGATGCTGATGGTCGGCGGCGTCGAGCGCTACTACCAGCTTGCCCGTTGCTTCCGGGATGAAGACCTCCGTGCGGACCGCCAGCCCGAGTTTACTCAACTCGACATCGAGCTCTCTTTTATCGACCGTGAGGATATGTATGCTCTGATCGAGGGCCTCATGAAGCAGGTCTGGAAGGATGTGATCGGTGTCGATATCGAGACGCCCTTCCTCCGCATGAGTTACTTCGATGCGATGAACCGCTTCGGGGTCGATAAGCCTGATATGCGTTTCGGTCTCGAGCTCAAGGATTGCTGTGAAATTTTCAAAAGCTCCAGCTTTAAGGTGTTTTCCGCTACCATCGAATCGGGTGGGGCGGTCAAAGCTTTCAATGCCAAAGGCTTGGCGGATCTTACGCAAGGTGAGCTACGCAGTCTTGAAGATTCCGCGAAGGCACTCGGGGCCAAGGGCCTTGCCTTTATCAAGTGCGAAGGCGGCGAATGGAAATCTCCGATCGTCAAGTTCTTCTCTGAGGAGGAGAAGGCGGCTCTCAGCGAATTACTCCAGATTGAAGACGGCGATATCGTTTTCTTCGCCGCCAGTGAGTGGGAGCGTGCCTGTGCGATTCTCGGTCGCGTCCGCCTTGATGCGGCGCAGCTTTTGGTCAAACGCGGCAAGCTGACGATCGATCCTAGCGAATATAAATTCCTCTGGGTCATCGAATTTCCGCTCATGCTCTTCGATGAGGACGAAGGTCGCTTCGTTTCCTCGCACCATCCCTTCACCGCGCCGGTTGTCGAAGATATCCCTCTATTGGATTCCGACCCTAAGGCCGTTCGCGGTCAGCACTACGACCTTGTGCTCAATGGTGTCGAACTCGGTGGGGGCAGCATCCGTATACACCAACCGGAGTTGCAGAAGAAAGTCTTTGAAGACGTGCTCAAGATTCCAGCCGATGTCGTTGAGAGCCGTTTCGGCTATATGCTTAAAGCTTTCGAATACGGTGCACCACCTCATGGGGGCATCGCGTTCGGACTCGACCGGATGGTCACCATTTTGACGCAGCGCAGCAGTATTCGTGATGTCATCGCCTTTCCCAAGAACCAAAAGGGGCAGGAAATGATGACCGCAAGCCCCGGTATCGCGACCGAGAAGCAGTTGCGTGACCTACACATCAAGGCCGTTTTGCCAAAGAAGGAAGAAAAGTAATCATTTAATTAAGACTGGAACCCGGAGCTCCCTCCGGGTTTCTTTATGCCTATGCGTAGTTCGCGATTTCTTAGCATCCTCGTCCTGGGTGGCCTAATCGGGTCGCTTTTCGGGCAGATGGCGCCCAACGCGCCGGTAAAAAATTTTCGCCTGCCTCGTTTTGCTGACAACGGCTACACCCAATGGGTGCTTCAGGGTGCCCGCGGAATCTATGACAGCGAAGAACAAGTGCGCGTTGAAGGTATGGAGATGCGCGTCTATTCGGGCGACGAGCGCATGGCGCTAGAACTCTCGATGGCCAGCCCCGAGGCCACGCTGCGACTTCTGGAAAACCGTGCTTATTCCGATGGCGCGATCGAGATCGTCGGCGCCAATTTTAAAATTTCCGGTGTCGGCTGGGAATGGTCTGGTGAGACTAAAGAAATTGTCGTCAAATACGATACTGTGGTGACCTTTACGCAAGGTATTGCCGGTGCATTCATTGAAACCGGTGGTCAGGCTAATTCGGCGGCCAGCGAGACCGAGATCCAGAGTGAGCGCCTCCTCCTGCGTACTACCGAGAAAGAGTATTACTTTGAATTTACTGGCAGCGTGCATGCCGTCTCCGACCAGATGGTTTTGCGAAGCGAGCAGTTGATTGCGTTGGCCGACCCGCCAGAAGCGCGCGCGAGTGGAGTGCCTGCAGCTGCGCCCGGCGAGTTGGATTCTATTCGTCAAATTATTGCGCGAGAGGGCGTCGTCATCGTTCAAGAGGGTAAGACCATTAAAGCCGATGATGCCGAGTTTTTCCCACGAGAGCAGCGTGCGCATCTTTCCGGTTCCTCCAGCGTCGAAACGAAGGGAGCGTACCTTAGTGGCCATACGATTCGCAGCCAGTCAGGTGAGATCGTCATCGCCGGTGCCGAGGGCAAAGGCCGTGCGCAGATGATACTAACCGAAACGGGAGGCCTTGGCATTCAGGGCGCCTCGGCGCTGACTTCTGAGACTATCGTTCTAGCCGATACTATTACCATGCGTGAGCAAGTCACCGAGAACCATTTCCTCTTTAAGGGATCGGTCGAAGTCATGTCCGGCGCGTTGCAAATGCAGGCTGCTAAAATGATGATTATCGCTAATAAGTCCGCCGAGCGATCTACGGAGACAGATTCTAATCTCAAAGTCGGCGAGGTGAAAAACATCGTCGCCGACGGCGGCGTCCGGATCGAGCAGGGCGGCCAAATCGCCACCGGCGAGCAAGTTACCTTTTATCCCGCCGAAGAGCGCGCCGTGCTCACCGGCGATCCCAAAGTCACCAATGGCGAGGCCGTCGTGACCGGCCAGATTATGGAGCTCAAGCCGCAACTCGCGATCATCCGTGGCCAGGCCGCTAACCCTGTCGTTGTCCAATTGCCCGAGATGCCCGATCTCGGCTACGAAGCTTTTACCCCGAGCATCGGCTCAGCACCGGTAGAAACCAAGCTGGCCCCCGAAACGGAAATGCAAGAGACCGTCGTGACCAGCAATCTGCTCCGCATGATCGAAGAACCCGAGCAAACACTCTTTCGTTTCACCGAGCAAGTCCACGTCACCGCGACCAATCTCGACGCCACCTGTGATCGCCTCGACGTCATCACCAAGGAGGCGGCCAACACGAATCCGGACGTCAATAGACCGCTCGAGCTCGTGCGGATCGAAGCCCACGAGAACGTCGTCATCAAACAGACCGGTCGCACCGCGACGTCCAAAAAAGCGATCATCTTACCGAAAGAAGGTCAGGTTATTCTTGAAGGCCAGGCCGTCGTTCAAGACGACCGCGGCCGCGTCGCCGGCCACCGTATGACTCTGCTCCAAGGCCAGCGCCGCGCCATCGTCGAAGGCGGCGGCCCCGACCAAGAACGTGCCCGCATCACCTTGCCGGTTTTGCCGACGAAAAACTAGATTTTCAAGCGGACATCCAACGCAAAGTTTTGCGGTTCGCCGACCTTCGCCTCCTTGAAATCCGGGTGCAGCGGGTTGAGAAAGTAGTTGCTCTCATTCGGCACGACGGTGCTGGGCACCCGGAGCGCCGCCTGCGCTTGCATGCGGCACCAGGCGTTGCCCCAAGCCCGCGTTTACCTCAGGGTCGTCACATCAGCCCGTTTTTCTGGATTCCTTTCAGCCGGTTGGCGTCGACGACATCAGGCGCGCGTTTATCCTTGCCGGCCGTCTTATGATAGCGTCCGGTCACTTTGTCTTTTTCATAGCGGGTGAAGCCGTGTTTCTCGACGTTTTCGTCGGTCAACTTCGATTTCGTCGCGCCCTCGGTGTATTTAGTCGAGACATTTGGAGAGTGGAAGACCTTGCGCACCGGATTGCCTGTCTTCGGGTGCGTCTTGAGCGCCTCGTCGGCCATGCGTTGGATATACTCGAAGGTTTCGCCCTCGGAGCCGTCGGGGAGGATTTCCTGATATACGTAGGTAGGCATAGGTGTGCGGGATGCGAGATGCGTAAAATAGTAATATCTTAAAAAAAAGAGCTTGTTATCGGATTCGCAACTGTGAATCCGCTTATCACGGATCACGCTGATAAAATCAAATTGTAGCTTGCATGGGATAAGTGGCAAACTAAGTTCCCTGAGTTTTGAGGACGAGCGAGATTCGACCCTAAAATCAACATGCAGAACAAAAACGTAGCCTACGATAGCAAAGTGGAGGGTGAAGTCATTGTCACTCAAGCGGATGCTGTGATTAATTGGATTCGGAAGCACTCGGTTTGGCCGATGCCGATGGGTCTTGCCTGCTGTGCGATCGAATTGATGGCGGCGGGTGGTTCACGCTTCGATATCTCGAGATTCGGAATGGAAGTCATGCGATTCTCGCCGCGTCAGGCCGATTGCATGATCGTGGCAGGCACGGTAACGTATAAGATGGCCGAGGTCATACGCCGCATTTACGAGCAAATGGCCGAGCCAAAATGGGTGGTCGCCATGGGTGCCTGCGCCAGCACGGGCGGTATGTATCGCTCCTACGCAACTTTACAGGGGGTGGATCGTATTATCCCCGTCGATGTCTACATCAGCGGATGTCCTCCACGCCCGGAGGCGCTGCTCGATGCGATGATTAAATTGCAGGACAAGATTGGCCGGGAACGCTCGGTCAAGAACTTGACTGCTCGAAAAGCCGAGACTGCCGAAGAGTTGGAACTGGCTGGTGCCGGAAAGGAAAGCTAAGTCATGGCCGAAAGCGAATTTGCTCAACTGAAGCAGCGTTTTGATTATTTGACCGAGCGCGAATCTGCTGATCACTTGGCGGTCAACTGCCCCGCCGAGAAGCTGGTCGAACTCTGCACCGCACTGCGTGATGATTCGGGCTACGACTTACTGGTCGACGTCACCGCCGTGGACTGGGACGCGCAAAGCCCGCGTTTTACCGGGATCTACCATTTGCTGTCGACGACCAGGCATGAATACCTCAGGATTGCCGTGGACTGCGCGGACGACATCCAGCCGAGTCTGCCTTCCCTATGCGGTGTATTCGCCGCGGCGAACTGGCATGAGCGCGAGACCTATGATTTGATGGGCATTCGTTACGAGGGGCATCCGGACCTGCGCCGCATTTTGATGTGGGATGCCTATCCATACCACCCGCTACGTAAGGAGTTTCCGCTCGCTGGTATCGAAACGCCGCTTCCCGCGGCCGACGTGGCCGAATCGACGCACGCCAAGGTCTTGCCAGCCCCGATGATGGGGGGTCCCTTCGTCTCTTCGGGTGATGGTCCGATGAGTCAAACTGAGCCTCGTGCCCGTGATGAGAGCTGGACGGAGGAAAAGGAGAAACCTGTTTAATTTGTAGCAATGGCCACAACCACAAAAGAAATTTCGATCGGCGACCTCGGTGCCCGCAGTGGCGAGCACGAGACCGAACTTCAGGGTGAGACCATGGCGCTCAACGTCGGTCCCTCACACCCGACGACGCACGGGGTGCTCCGTCTCAAGATGGAGCTCGACGGCGATATTGTAAAGAAGTGCGATCCTGTGCTTGGCTATCTCCACCGCGGAGATGAGAAGATCGCGGAGAACATGACCTATAACCAGTTTGTTCCCTACACGGATCGATTGGATTACCTCGCACCTCTGGCTAACAACGTCGCTTACGCGATGGCTGTCGAAAAACTCGCCGCACTCGAAGTGCCCGAGCGTTGTGAATCCATTCGTGTGCTTTGCTGTGAGCTAGCTCGTGTATCTTCGCACCTGCTTGGGATTGGAGTCTACGGGATGGATGCCGGCGCATGGACGGTTTTCATGTATACTTTCACCGAGCGTGAAAAACTCTACACACTCTTCGAAGAGCTGACCGGTGCCCGTTTCACGACCAGCTATACT
>DLQD01000061.1 GCA_002480015.1 Opitutia bacterium UBA7441 | reverse complement strand
CTACGCAGCCAGTGAACTGGATCGTTCGCGGCTCATAGAGCTGGGTTGTCCTGTAGAACGCATCACCATGAGCGGCAACATCAAGTTTGATGTGCCGATTGCAAATGGACTTTCAGACTGCGAAACGCAAGGTATGCGTCGTGAACTCGGCTTTGGTGACGCGCAGCCATTCATTTTATTAGGTTCGTCGACATGGCCGGGTGAGGAAGCTGCGCTTCTGGAAGCGCAGCAGGCGGCGATCGGGCAAGGCATCGATTGCCGTTTATTATTGGTGCCTCGCCATGCAGAACGTGCCCCCGAGCTTGTTCAGTGGCTCCAGAGCCAAGGGCTGCCCTGGCATCAACGCTCAACCGGTCCTTCGCCAAACGGTGGCCTAGGCATCCTCCTAGCGGACACAACGGGCGAACTCGCAACTTTGACCCAGGTGGCCGATCTGGCCTTTGTCGGCAAAAGTCTGGAGCCCAACGAAGGAGGGCAAACTCCGATTGAAGCAGCGGGGCTGGGCGTCCCAATCCTAATAGGGCCGAAAATGAGCAATTTTAAGGATGTTTCCAAGTCTCTAATCCAAGCGGGTGCGGCAGAAAGGGTATCCGATGCCCACGAATTGAAGGCTGCAGTCCTTCGACTGGCAGGCGATGCCCCTGCACGCGAGAGGATGCGAGCGGCTGGACTAGCCTGGCATCGATCGAATCGCGGCAGTAGCCAACGGATCTCGGAAGATATCCTGGCAAGCCTCGGGAAGCAGACCTTTTAGCGACCGAAGAGCACTTACTTCTTCGGCGGCGGTGCCTTCAGTTTACGGGCTTCCAACAACCAACGAGATGCGGTGGTCGGCTCGCCTTGACCTTCGGCTATCGGTGCACCTCCCTCGTAGAGTGAAATACGCAGCTGCTTATCGAGGTTGCGTTCCTGCAAAATATTTTTGTAGAGCTCTAGTGCCAGTTTTTCATTGTCGCGTGCGTTGAGGAAATTTGCGATTTTCTGAACAAGAACGTACTCATCGAGCGAAAAAGTTGTCATGTAACGGATGACAGAGAGCACTTCGATCGCTTTGTCGTTTTCATCGACTAAAGCGTAGAGCTGCGCCAGACGATAGGCCAATGCGAGGGATGGTTGTGAGATAAATTTGGAACGGGCGAAGACGATGGCGGCCTCGCTACCCTCCTCCACAAGCTGACGATTGATCTCACGAATGCTCGCATAGGGCGCAAAAGCTGAATCGGTTGACTTCGTGATCTGAGTTTTCAAATCTACTCGGAAGGGCCGGAAAAGTGGGTCACCGATAGCGACGGCCTGCCAACTAAGCGCGGGCATACTGAGCATGACAGCATCGCCAAAGTTACCCCCAGCGATGAGGTGCGCCAGTAGAACCTGAGGGCGATGCGTAAACTCCAAATAAGGTTCGAAGACATTACCAAAGGTCGCGCAATAGCCTTGAGAAACAAATGCACCCAACCAGGTTTTGGGGTCGCGCACGGAAGTCGCGGAATAACTATGGAGGTGGAAACCGATCGCACCAACCGGCACCGGCCAGCGAGGCGCGCGCCACTGGGCATACGCATTGGGCCGATACCAGCCCATGTAAATGGCCGGGGCATCGAGGCGATCACGGAAATCCATCGCACGCTTGCTGGTTTCGAAGTCGACATCAAAATAAGCGGCTTCGGCGATCTCGCCGGCGGCGCGAAGCCAAGCATCCCCTGTTTCATGGGGGCCGCCCGTGTCGATGTAGGTGCGCCCCATCAGGCCGATCTCCTCGGCTTCAAGTGTACGGTCGATCAGACTTATGACGTCCGCCGAAGTGGGTCCGTCGAGACGGCTCACCCTCAAGATACGATTGGCGTCGGTTGCGGAGATGGCGCTTTTACCAAAGTATGGATTCGGAAAGAGGGCAGTCATCGACATACCGGGCGGCGCGAGAAGGAGCGCGATTTCGCTATCCACAGAACCCTGATTCACTCGCAAATGATCGGGCACTTGTTCGGTTTTTTCGTCGATACTGGCAGGATCGTTATTAATACGCAGGGGCACTCCACGGATGAGAACGACGAAGGAAATATCATGCACTGAAACGGAGAGTCGCTCCCGTCCGTAGCGGTCCTTGGAACTGTCTTTAACCGCTCGAATCCAGTTATTGTTCAAAAGCGCATTGAGCAGGGGGTTCGCCACAGTCTCCACATATTGGGAGATGGAGATCGTCTCCTCAGTCGGCGCATTGAGCTGAACGATATTGGTCTCGGGAACTCCACGTTGCCGCGCGTAGTATTGGCCGATGGCCAGTGAGTCAGGATCGTTTCGGTTCACGACGATCACCATACGTTCGGCCAGTTCCTCATTCGTTTGAGCTGAAAGTGACTGCAGCGCACAGAAAAAGACGAACAGGAAACGAAGGGTATTTGGAGGAGAAGACATGGACTAAGGAAGGCGTTGGAGACGTTTACCGTATCGAGTAATACCGTCGTAGAGACTTTCAGCAAGTGTTTGTCGAAAGACAGCAGTGCGCAGCTTTTGTGCCGTGGCAGGATTAGAGACGAAGCCCAGTTCGACCAAGACACCCGGACAATTCAAGTGTTTGAGGACAAGAAAGCGAGCGCGCTTAAGCCCGCGATCAGTGCCACCGGCACCCTGAACCAACGCACGTTGCACGTGGTAACCCAGTAAGGTATTCCAGGGGTCTTGGTCATTGCCCTCGTAGCGGATGTTGTCACCCCGTCCTGGCTTGGGGTATTTCGACGATGCCTGATACTGAGGCGTCAATGCGAAGGTCTCGAAGCCTTCCGCTGTAGTTGAATCGGCCGCATTGAAATGAATACTGATAAAAAGATCGCCGTTTTCACGATTCGCGATTTGAGGGCGGCGCTCAAGAGGGATGAATGCATCGCTATTGCGTGTCATGACGACTTCCAACCCGCTCCGCTCAAGCATCACTTTTAGGCGGCGCGCCACATCGAGATTCAGTTTTTTCTCATAAAGGCCATAGGCTTCGTTCTTCGCGCCCTCGTCTTTGCCCCCGTGCCCGGCATCTATGATAACACGTCTAAGCTTAGGCCTGTTCGAAAGAGACTGTGGCGTGAGAACGGATAGGAGCACTTGCCGATAATCTGCCTGAGCCAGATACAGGCGACCGCTCGACTCCAATGTCGGAAAACCCAGGTGAATCGGCAGGCTGTTCAAATAAAGAATACGTTCCCCTTTGCCGACATCGATCGTCGTCCATTGACTCCGGAGGCGTAAGGTGTCGTAGCCCTTCAACCAATAGGCCTGCATGCCGAGTCTCCCACCCGCCGAGGCGAGATCAACGTAGGTGCGCCCCTCGTGCTGTAACTCAATGCGTTGGGCTAGTGCACGAGAACCGACCGCAAGGCAAAGCGCAAGAACGAGCAGTCTGCAAAAAACAACCATACGGATACAATCTCCCTGCAGGGCATCGATCCGCATAGCTCAATCCTGCAAGCCTTAGGACTTTACCTCTTCCTCTTGGTGGTCGAAGTCTTCCTCTTGATAGTCGTCATGCTCTTCGTGGTCGTCATGCTCTTCGTGATCGTCAAGCTTATGATCCGGCGCATTAAACTTCAAAACGCGTTTTGCTTCAGGCAGAGGGGACAGGATCTGTGTGACCTGTCGACCGACGAGGCGAGGATCCGAATCTGCAGAGGCCACGCCCTGGAGTTCCTGCGAAGCCAGCTTGACGCGTTCATAGCCCAGTTCACGGTGCTCGTTCTCACGGCCACGGAATTGAAGAGTTAGTTTAACCTTATTACCGTGGTCGAGAAAACCTTCGGCCCGGCGAAGCTTTGTTTCAAAGTCGTGCTGATCAATCGAGACACGGAACTTGATCTCCTTCAGCTTAGTGCTGGCTTGTTTGGTATCCTTCTGCTTCTTGCTCTCCTCGTA
The DNA here is from genome assembly GCA_002480015.1 of Opitutia bacterium UBA7441. Classification (GTDB taxonomy): domain Bacteria; phylum Verrucomicrobiota; class Verrucomicrobiia; order Opitutales; family Coraliomargaritaceae; genus Thalassobacterium. The sequence continues at coordinate 5,252 of DLQD01000061.1, read as the reverse complement.
GAGGAACTTGCCGAAGTCAAGAATACGGCAAACTGGAGGGCGTGCAGAGGGGGACACCTCGATCAGGTCGAGCCCCACCTTTTGCGCCAGCTCGAGCGCCTTGCGGGGTGGCATCACGCCGAGGTTAGTGCCCTCGGGGCCGATGACGCGGACTTCTGCCGCGCGAATGCGGTCATTTCTTCTGAGACCTTTAGGGCCACGATTACGGTTTTGATATTTGCCGCGGGAGTTCGGGTATTTTGCCATTAATTGATTGTAAGTATTAACTTCTTGAAGCCGGAGTTCGATAGAAGCCCGAAGTAAAAGCGAAAACAGCTCCGTGCTGTTTTGCATTTCGTTGCTTTATGCCGTCATAGTTTGTGTGGATAGAACATTCAAGAAGGGTGTATCCTTAATAGCTCCAAGCAGTGTTTCAACTCTAAATGCTAAAGCTTTCGCCGCAACTGCAGCTCGACTTCGCGTTTGGATTACTGAACTTGAACCCGCCGCCGACCATTTTGTCGGAGTAATCGAGTTGCGTGCCGCGCAGGTAGAGCGCGCTTTTGGTATCCACGAGGATGCGTGCGCCTGATGAGCGCACGAGGATATCCCCTCGCTTCGGCTCCGCCACAAATTTCATCTTATAGCTAAGCCCATTGCAGCCACCGCCAGTAATTTTGATGCGCAGATAATCGCCCTTCCCCTCCCGTTCGATTAGGGCGCGCAGTTTGGAACCCGCTGCTTCCGTGACCAGAATGAGCCTTTCATTGCCGAGTCGCACACCTTTGGGAATATCTAAAGTATTAACCATTTACAGAAGCGGTATGTATCTACAGGCATGCGTCAAGCAGGAGTGAGCGAGGAACGCGGATTCCGTAGCCGCGACTTTTCCCGATAAGCACGATGGATCCATAGCTCTTGAGGTCACGCAGTCAGTCGCCGTGCCAGCGCCAGAGCAGCAGTGAAACTAGAGGGGGCCGCTTGTCCCCTTCCGGCCAGAGCGAAGGCGGTGCCGTGGTCAGGACTCGTCCTGACAAAGGGAAGCCCCAGTGTTAGATTCACCGCCGCATCAAATTCGAGTGTTTTGACCGCAGCCAAGGCCTGATCATGATAGGCAGCGACCACGACATCGAAATCACCTTGGCGCTGCCGGTGAAAGGCGGTATCGCCGGGCAAACAAGAGGAGAGGCCCGGCATGGACTTGCGGAGTTGATCCAGAGTCGGATCGAGCACTTCAAGTTCCTCTTTCCCTAGAATACCGCCCTCTCCAGCATGCGGATTCAACCCACAAACTCCGATCCGCGGCTCACTGGCTCCGAGCTGCTGCGCCAGCAAGTAGGCACGGCGCACCGCTTTCTCTAGGCAGACGGCGTCCAATGCCTTCGAGACCTCACGCAAGGGTATATGCCACGTAGCGAGCACCACACGTAGTTCACGCCCAACGAAAGCCATCGTTGGCTCCCCACCCCACGCGTCAGCAAAAAATTCCGTCTGTCCGGGAAAGGCAAAACCTACCTCTTGCAGCCAGTGCTTGCTGACGGGGCCTGTCACCACTCCACGATAGCGACCCGCACGACAGCCGGCCGACGCATGCATCATGGCATCGAGTGCGAGCCGCGCACCTTCGAGCGAGGGTTGCCCCGGTGCGACCGAAAAATGTGGATCGCCAACCGCTTCGTAAGCGAGACCCAGCTCCTGCGCCATCGAAGCCGTCCAGGCATGCGACCCGACGAGAACACAGTCACGTCCGCAGAGCGAATCTTGGCGCAGCGTCTGCTCAATGACCTCCGGACCAATCCCGGCAGGATCCCCACAAGTAAGGGCCAAAGGTAAAGGTGGAGTAGCCTTAATCACGTGTCGATTGGATGAAGCCGCGCTGGCCACTTTCAAAGAAGCTTAAGAAACGGGCACCGGGCGCCGTGAGTCCAAACTCAGTCTCGCGGGCGGCCTCTTCCGCTTTCTTTTTCAAATTGCCGCCACCGAAAAAAACAGCGCGATAGCACCGCTTAAGATCCGTAATCTCCCGCTGCTCGAATCCCCCACGGCGTAGTCCGATTAGGTTCAGCCCATGGGCTTCGCTGCGCTCTGCGGCCATCACATAGGGCGGCACATCGGCGGTGATCGAAGCATTACCGGCGATCATAGAATAGGCTCCGATGCGGCAAAACTGATGTATGCCAGCGCCGCCGCCGACAAAAGTCTTTTCTCCGATCTGAATATGTCCCGCGATCATCGCGTTGTTTGCCAGCACCACGCCTTTACCGAGTTTACAATCGTGAGCAACGTGTGCATTGGCCATGATAAAGCAGTCCTCTCCGATTACTGTTTGAGCACCCGCTGCACTGGCACGGTTGATCGTCACCGCTTCGCGAAGGATCGTACGGTCTCCGATGACGACATGGCTCACAATCGAAGGATCAAAGCCGATGGACTGCGGATCGCCGCCGATAACAGAAAAGGAATCGACCTGGACCTCATCGCCGAGGATGCAGCCCTGACGTATGATCGCATAGGCGCCAATACTACAATTCCGCCCCACCCGGACGCCCTCTTCGATCAAAGCACCGGGGCCAATTCGGGTCGCGTGACCGATATGCGCAGATCCTGCGACTATAGCCGTATCATGAATTTCCATAGCTTTTACAAACTCACGACAGGCCTCGAAAGTCAACTCTGTGAGCGGAGCTTTCCAGAAGCGCTCTTTGAAATAAGTGCAGGGTCACTTTTTCTGGATTCTTCATAGACAGTAGGGGCGTCACAGGCTCCGCACCTAAATGAGCGGAGATACGTATGCGGCTTCTATGAGTTGACCACCTGACCCCGTGTTTAAATTTGCACACTGAAGCACAGCACGGCAGGAATCCGTCTTGACAGCGCCCCCCTCAGTCACTTTGTCTGGCGACCTTCCTTAGGGGTGACCTGGCATGGGTCTGAGACGTTTTCCTGCGCAAGCACAATGACGATCCCTTCGAACCTGATCCGGTTGACACCGGCGTAGGAAAAGGAACGGATCGATCTCTGATCGTTTCACCTTCAATCGCCCAAGGCCGGATCTCAAACATACAAAAATTGAGATCCAACATGAAACACACAATCAGCGCACTTGCGCTTCTTAGCATCGCCACGACACCACTCTTCGCTGGAGAAAGTGTCGTTCCCGCCATTCCCGAACTCCCCGTGATCATCGTCACCGGCGAACTCTGGGAGTCGGAACTGCACAACACCACCGCCAGCGTCACTGTGCTCGCAGAAGACGCACTCGAGGACAAAGGCGTCCAACACTTCGAGGACGTGATCAACGCCATCCCCAACCTCACCTGGACCGGTGGCACCTCGCGCCCCCGCTACATACAGATCCGCGGTATCGGGGAAAATTCACAGTTCGAGGGCGAGACGCCGGATAGCAGTGTGCGCTTCCTCATCGACGACCTCGATCTGACAGGTCTCGGCACTGTCGGTAATTTGTTCGACGTGCAACAGGTCGAGGTCCTCCGTGGCCCCCAAGCAGGCGCCTTCGGTGCCAATGCCGCCGGCGGCGTCGTGCGTATCGTGACCAATGAGCCCACCCGCTATTGGAGTGGCCAAGCCGAGGCCACTGTCGGCAACGACGATCTGCGGGCGGGTGGAGTCGCTGTGGGCGGTCCTTTACTGAAGAACGATCCCGAGCAACTCACTTTCCGTCTCTCAGCCCACCAACTGCTGCAAAATGGTTTCCGTGAGAATGAATACCTCGATAATGATGACACCAACGAGCGCGACCAGCTAACGACCCGACTCAAACTAAGGTGGCTGCCCAATGAGGACTGGAGCTTTGACGGGCAACTCATCTATTCTGAAATCAATAATGGTTACGATGAGTTCACTCTCAATAACCACCGCACCGAAACCTACTCGGATGAGCCGGGACGCGATGAGCAAGACACCTTTGGGGGCAGTCTCCGCGCCACTTGGACCGCGCTCGACGCAATCGACGTCGTTGGCGTCACCAGCTACACAACCACCGACTCACTCTACAGCTTTGACGGCGACTGGGGCGTGGAAGGCGCGCCAGCTCCGTTGACCAGCTTCTATACCGACTTCCTCACACTCGATCGTGAGCGCGACGTGATCAGCCAAGAAGTCCGATTCAATTCCAAGGCAAAACAAGATGCGTTCGGTTTCATCGACCGGTGGACAATTGGCGTCTACGCCCAAGCGCTCGATGAAGAATCGTATGCCGTATGGGATAGTGGCGCGATCTGGGATACTGGCTACGATTCGGAAACGGTCGCACTTTTCGGGCAGGCCACCCACGAGTTCAATGACCGGACTCGTTTGAAACTGCAGCTGCGCCTCGAATACTATGAAGTGGATGTCGCCGCATCGGGCGATTTTTACGGCACACCTTTTGACTATGGCCTCGATTCGTCCGACACATTATGGGGTGGCAATATAACACTTGAGCACGATCTCAGCGATGCGGCCCAAGTGCATGTAGCCTTAATCCGCGGCTACAAAGCAGGCGGTGCCAGCACACCTAACTTTACGGACGCTCGAGATATCACTTACGACTCCGAGACTCTTTGGACCATCGAAAGCGGTCTGCGCAGCAGCTTCTTTGACGATTCCGTCGATGCGAGTGTCACAGTATTCTACACCTACCGCGAAGACCCACAGTTCCGTGATTCTGAAGGTTCCGGCAGTTTCTTCGACTACATCACGACCAACGGTGACAGCGCCAAACATTACGGACTGGAAGGTCAAGCGACCTGGTTTTTCGCTTCGAACTGGAGTTTAGGCACCACCCTGGGGCTGCTCGAAGCCCAGCGCAGTGATTACACCGCAAGAGGCGTCTCAATCAACTCCCGCGACTTAGCGAATGCACCCAATTACACCTACAGCGCTCGTTTGGATTACTCTCCTGCAGAGGGACTCTTCGGCAGCTTGGAAGTGGTCGGCAGCGACGAATACTACGAATCCAACAGCCACACCGAAAAACGCAACGCCTTCGCAGTCGTCAATGCCTCGATCGGCTATCGCTACGAGAACTGGACCTTCACGCTTTGGAGCAAAAACCTCTTCGATGAAGAATACGAAGATCGCGTCTTCTTCTTCGACAATGGTGCAGGAGACCAACGCTACGAGGCACCCGCCGCACCACGCACCTTCGGCGTGACGGCAAATTACAGCTGGTAAGTCACAAACATTCATCATTACGAAGCCCCGTTCCCCTGAGCGGGGCTTTTTCGTATCCAGATAAAAAGCACTTGCCACTCCCCACTCCCCACTCCCCA
>DLQD01000032.1 GCA_002480015.1 Opitutia bacterium UBA7441 | reverse complement strand
GATTTGGAGTCCTTCGGGGATTGCGGTTTGCATCCAGTTGCTCAAATCGGGTGCGCTCTTGCTATATTTTTCGATGAGTGCTTCGAGTTTGGCTTCTGCGTGCTCAAGAGTGTCGGCATTGAAGACCGAGCGTATGTCGGCGCCGACGGGTTCGCGCATGTCGAGCTTGGGCACGTAGGCCTGTGCGTTTTGCTGGAGATGGAACTGGCATCGTTGCCAAGGCGTGGCATTGAAGACGGCCCTGAGAGCGGCGCGGATGCCCTCGTGCGCGTCGGAAGTAATTGAGTCGGGGATGCCGATTCCGCGTTCTTTGAGCGAGACCAGGAACTCACGCCAATGCACCTCGGCTTCGGAGAGGGCTGCGGAGACTCCCAGCACCATACGTTTTCCGTCCTCGCGGCGCACCCCGATGGCAGTGAACACCGCGCCATCACGGACGCAGCCAGCGATGCGGACCTTGATGTAAGTGGCATCGATTATCATGTGCGCGATTTCGGGCAGTTCCCGGTTACGCCAAAGCTCGAAGGTCTCGTCCAGTTCGGCTGTCAAATTAGAGACTTGAGTCGAACTGACCGAGAGGCCGCACATCTTTTCCATGACTTTGGTCACACGCCTGGTCGAGACGCCTTGCAGATACATCTCGGCAATGGCGACTTTGAGTGACCGATCCGAGCGTGAACCACTCTCGAGCATGGACGGCTGGTAAGGCTTGTCGCTGCCGCGGGTCTGAGGCACACGCAGGGCGAGCGGACCCACTGAGCTGTGGAAGGTGCGGTCTTTCAATCCGTTGGCGTAGCCGTTGCGGTTTTCGCTGCGTTCATACAGAGCTGCTTTGAGGTGGGCGCTGCGCTCAATGAGCATGGCGGCGTTGACGATCATCTCGGCGATCTGGGGCAGCCCGTCCGAGAGTCCGTGTTCAAGAAGAACATTGATTGGATCTTCGGTAGGCGTAGTGTGTTCGTGGTGTCTGGTCATTGTTGGTGCTTTGTTTGGATTTAGCACCCTCAGCTTCCGGCTTTGGTCAGACGCCTTCAATCCCTTTGTCGCATAACGGCTTCCATCCCTGCGGGGGATTCCGCTACGCTCCATCCCCCGCAGGGAAGGAACCGGCGTCTCGCCTAGGCTCGACTGAATTTACAGACAATTTTTTGCACTACCTCCGGCCTACTAAATAAAATGAACTCCAACCAAGTAAACTTCCAGTCCTCCTCTAAAAAAGCGTGGTGTCAGCCAAAGATTGTAGCGCTTGCTGTACAATCAACGGCAATGGGTCTGGCTAAAGTGAATCCATCCGCTGAAGTGGAAACCTTTACAGGTAATAATACTAGTCCTACTGGCTCTTAACTCTATGGGGCTTCTACTCTAGGTTCGCCCCTTTGAATTCTCCAAGGTAAGTCTGCCAAGCAAAAGGGTAAGAGTCATGACTCGATTCATGGCAACTTTGAGTCGTCATTAGGTATTTCCGGAGCACTCGCCTATTCTCTGAAGCGCAAACTGGTTTGTGCGCATCCATAGGCTCCTCGTCGGTATAACTGAACGAATTGTATCGCTCGATTCGAATCGTCGGGCCTCAAGAAGAAATCGGTCGAGAGTAGGAACCAGTTGACGATGTGTTCGTTCTGCTGGCGAACTCGCGGATTTTTTGGAAGCGCTTTGATGAATTGATCGAGTGCGCGCGGATCAATTTTAATGTAACTGAGTTGGCTCCGGATGTAATCTTTAAGGGCTTGATTCGCATTGCGGCGACAGCCCATGAACATACCGATGAGGGGACTGATAAGTGCTGCTTGAAGGATGCGTCGACGTTGCATGGTGATCATTTAGTTAAAGAGATGTGCCGCCGACCACAGGGACAGCGCGGAGACCGTCCAGGTCGGATGGCTGGGGGATACGGAGGGAAAGGCCCCGCCGCCCAATAGCACCAAGTTGCGATAACGATGGTGCACTAAGTGGCGATCGATGAGGCTGTCCTTTGCATCGAGCCCCATACGAGTGGAGCCTAAGATACTGTTCGGGTAGCTCAGCACTCGATCCGCCATTTGAATGCGCTCAATCGGCAAGCAGGCAAAAACATCCCGCAACGTGTCCTCGAGGCCACGGACTCGCCGAGTCACATAGTCTGAAACGTCACCATAGACGATTTCCGGCAGGGTGGGGTCGTTCGTTCCTACCCTGACTTGGTTGTTTACGTTGGGTAGGTCTTCCACATCGCAGGTGAGCACGATGCGCTGCCGCCACTTGCCCTCTTCGTGGCGGATGGAGCTTGGGGAGATGACGTTGTTATTCTGGATCATGCAGGCTGACTGGTGCGTGCGATGTGCGCCGTCGTAGAGCATGTAGCCAATTGCTGAGATACTGCTGGAGGCTTGAAAGGAATCCAGGCCGGCCAGATCAATCGTCGCCGTGATATAGGGCTGCTTTGAAAGATAGCGCCCCAATACCGGGTGAGTCATGCCCGAGCGGAGTAGTATGAAGGCGTTCATGATCGCGTTGCAGCCCAGTGCCACGAGCTCGCCGCGCACGCTGTGGCGACCGGTGCCGTCGGCGTATTCCACGCGGTCAATAAGGTCTGCGTTCGATCCTACCCGCTCAATGCGCGCGTTCAGTTTGAGTGTGACTCGGGGGTCTTTATAGATATGCGACAACTCATTGAGGACTGAAAACTTGGCGTTGACCGGGCAGAGATTACACGAGCCGGAATTACAACAGCTGGAGCGGTGTTTTGTGGCCTGACTTGCACGGGCGGAGGGCGCGTGAAAGTAGAGATCCGGGTAGTGATTTTTGACGAGCCTGTCCGGATCTGAAAAATCGTGCGGGCCTTGTGGAAATTGCACCTTGTCCGGGTAGATCGCCATATCATCGGGGCCGGATAGGCTCATGATCTCCATCGCTTGATCATAGTAGGGAGCGAGGTCGGTATAGGAGATCGGCCAATCCTCAGCGACGCCATATTGAGTCTTCATCCTGAAATCGTTCGGCAGCATGCGGTGGGTGTTGGCCCACCAGCAGTTGGAGCCGCCCCCGAAGCCGATATTATACTGAAAAGAGACGGGCTTCCCTGCGCTGGTATAGGTGCTTCTTGAGGGCGTCGCCGAGTTTTTTTGATGCTTCAGCTGCCATGCGTGTGAATGGTCTTCGCCCCGTTCCAGAACCAGCACTCGGGCATCACGCTTTGCGCTTTTCAAGTATTGCAGTAGAAAAAAAGAGGACGCAAACCCTGTGCCGGCGATGATGAGATCGTAGTCTGCTTTCATCGTATTAATTCTTTCATTTGGTTTAAGCGCATCTGCCGGCTCATTTTTGTTGCGTCGTCGAGAGACATAACAGTCAAATGAGTCTCGACTATGGAAGCAAGCGAAAGCGAGTTAAGATGATATTTGGAGTGATTGATCGAGAGGGTGGTCGAATCGATTCTGCCTTCGAGGCGGCGTTGACTGAGCATCCCAAGTGGGCGTCCGATGTTTGTGTGGCGAGCGGCTATTCCGGTAGTGGTTTTTTTGCGGTTTCGCCGCTCGGGGCCTATCGTGAGCTCACCACCACTAGTGGTATGCCGCTCGTGGTCATTGCCGAGGGGCGGCTGGATAATAGGGCGGACATTTTGGCGCGCCTGGGCAGCGCGGCACCGGCTGAGGATGCGGGGGATGTCGATTTAATTACGGCACTCTACCAGAAGTTTGGTAACGACTGCGTACAGCATTTGGAGGGGGACTTTACCTTCGCGATTTGGAATCCAGAGCGCAGTGAGCTGCTTTGTGCGGTCGATCCAGTCGGGATCAAGCAAATCTACGTCTATGATTTCGGCCGTTACTTCGTGTTTTGCTCTCAGTTGCGATCTATCCTTAAGCTACCTTTCGTCGATCGCTCCCTTGATTCCGTCGCGCTCGCCGGATTGCTCGCCTCAGGCTACCGTGCTCAGGAGACTTGGTATGCCAAGATCGATATTCTGCCACCGGCGCACACATTAAGATTGGCTCGTGGCCAAGTCACTTATGCGCGCTACTGGAGCCCGCTCCCCATCGAGCCGGTGTGCTATGCTGATGAGGGGGACTACTTCGATGCACTGCGCGCTGAACTCCAGCGGGCGGTCAAGGTTCGTTTGGCAGCGGGAGCCGGCACCGGTATCGAGCTGAGCGGGGGGCTGGATTCCTCGGCCATCGCCTGTTTGGCCGGTGAGCAATTTCAAACCGCAGGTGGGAAAGGCCATGTTTTTGTCAATTCCAGCCTCGAGCACCAGGATCCGTCGAGTGAGAGCTATCAGTTGACTTTCCCCTATCTCGCAGATATTTATGAGCGCTACCCGAATACACTGGAGGAGCATCGTATTACTGAGGAGGGGCGCAGCCTAATTGACGAGGTCGATGCAGGACTTGCGATCCATGGCTGCCCGATGAAGACGGTGATTGCTCGGCATTCAGTCTCAGCCTACGGGCTAGCCAAGTCTCAGCAGCTGTCGACCATGCTTTCAGGTTTTGGTGGGGATGAATTCGTTTCTCATCGAGGCCCATTGTTTTTGAGGCATTGTTATGAGAATCGACACACACGCGATTTGGTGAGGGAAATTTTCTACTCGAAGAATCCGTCCGGGGTGGTGCCCAAAACTAAATATCTAATGCGCTACGTTGCGGAGCGTCTGGGTGGGCGCCGTAAGTTTGCGACCGGGCCGGGTAACGCTGAAATGTGGCGCTCAGGCCATGACTCGATTTGTGGCCTACTTTCCTCGGAGCAGCAGTCTGTCTTCCGCGCGTTACGTAATGAGCGAGCGCTGCCTGAGCCCTTTGATTTACGGTCCTGGCAGGCGCAGGCCTTGGTCGCTCAGAATCTACGGCCAGTTATCGCCGATCAGGTGCCAATGGCCGAGGCCTTTGGTTTTGAATACCGCTATCCCTTGCTGGATCAGCGAGTGCTCAGCCTGACCTTGGGCATGCCGGGTCGCTTGGCGGTGCGTCGAGGGGTGGACCGTTACCCTTTCCGGGAGGCGCTAAAAGGCGTGTTGCCGGATTCGATTCGAACGCGCCCTGATAAAGCGGGCCCGAGTTTGCCGGCGGTTGAAACGATGCTAAAGCAGGACTTGGATGAAATGATTGCTCGCATCGATAGTGCGGCTGATACGTCGATCGTGCAGCATTATCTTGATCCGAAAGCGTTGCGCGCCTTTAGCCAGGGGATCGACTTGTCGAGCGAGGAACCCGAGAAGCGACGTGAGAAGTCGTCGTTTGTGTCACTCTATTTACTTACTCAATTTTTGGTCGCTCTTTCGGAGCGTTGAAGGTAAAAAGTCACGGATAGAACGAATCAATGCAAGCCACCCACCTCTACAAAGCCTTTGGTCTGATTTTTGAATCAGAGTTGGAAATCCCTGAACTGATTGAAAGCACAGCGACCGATGCGGTCGACGTGACGATTACTGCGGGTGATGTGCCCGCTATGTTGGCAGAGGGCAAACGGCAAGGCGCTTGCTTTGAGACTGCCCCAGGGGAGTTTTTGTTTTTTCTCGAAGGTGTCGGGCGTTTTTTGGCGCTGGGTGGATCGAAGATTGTGTATCAAGCCGATGCTGAGGCCACCGGCGCTGATCTCCGGGTGTTTTTGCTCGGCTCGGTTTTTGGCGCGATTTTACAGCAGCGCGGGCTCTTCCCGATCCATGCGAGCGCAGTGGAACACGAGGGTGCGGCGATCGCCTTTATGGGAAATTCCGGTATCGGTAAATCGACCACAGCGGCTGCCTTCCTGAAAAGGGGGTGCCGTTTGATCACTGATGATGTCTGCGCCATTCAGTTGGTCGATGGGCTTCCAGTTGTCGTGCCTGGCTACCCGCAAGGTAAGCTTTGGCTGGATTCGATGCAGCAATTAGAAATGAAGGCTGCGGATTTTGAGCCGATCCGAAACAAGGTGGCGAAACGGACAATTCCTACTCGGGAGCAATTTTGTGAAGATCGATTGCCGCTCAAACGCATCTACCAGTTGCTTAAAAGCAACACTGCTGTCCAAAACAGTGGATTTTCGTGTAGAGTAAGTCTACATTTAGCGGGTTAAGGAGGAACTGAGCCCACCTTTTCGGCCCACTTATAGTGATAGGTTTCCAAGCGGTTGATTATTGGTGGTTTCTAGTGGTTGCGGTTGGTCGCCTATCTGGCAGAGGGAGGGCGTAGCCCGACCGGAGCCAGATAGGCTGGTGAGATAGGCTGGTGAGATAGGCTGGTGAGATAGGCTGGTGAGTTGTTTGGCATATGCTTTGGGCGTGAGCAAGCCCAGAGAGCGATGGGGCCTTTCATAGTTATGCAGGTGCTGGTAGTCGGCGAAGATGACCCTGGATTCACTGAGCGTGTAAATTAGCTCACGGTTTAGGCATTCACCGCGGAACTTGTCGTTGAAGCTTTCCACATAGCCGTTCTGCCAGGGACAGCCAGGGTCGATGTAGATTGTTTTAATGCCATTTCCCTGAAGCCATTCCTGGATCGCTGTAGCGATGAACTCCGGGCCATTGTCACTGCGGATGTATTCAGGTGCTCCATGTTCTTCGATGGCCTCTTGCAAAACCGTCAGCACATCAGTCGCCTTGATCGCCCGATCCGAGTGGATGCAGTGGCATTCCTTGGTAAACTCATCGATCAAGTTGAAGACGCGGAGCTTGCCGCCACGCACTGTGTAGTCGCTGACGAAGTCCCAAGCCCAGACGTGATTGCGGTGCTGCGCCTGCTGCGGGAGCCCTGTAGACAAGCCCTGTCGGCGCTTGCGGGGTTTGGGAGCTGGCACTTGTAGCCCTTCCTCACAGCGTACCCGCTGCACCAGCTTCTTGCCCACGGGCCAGCCTTCCTCGACCAGCTTGCGCGTGATCTTGCGGTAGCCAAAGCAAGGATAACGTTTGGACATCTTCACAATCTCTGCTTCCAACAGCTTCGTCTTGTCCGGCACCGGCTTGGGCGTGTAACGCAGTGTGCTGCGGTTTAAACCTAACCAGCGGCAGACCGATCGCCCGGAACATAACAGCGTCTCTTGGACTTTAATGGCCATGCGGCGCCTACGTTCTAGGCTCAGAGGTTTTTTTCCAATGCGATCTCCAGTGCCTTTGATTTGAGCATCTGGTCGGCCAGTAGCTTCTTCAGCTCCGTGTTCTCCTTTTCAAGATCTCTAAGCCGTTGAGCCTCTTTGATGCCCATGCCACCATACTTCGCCTTCCAGCGATGGTAGGTGGGCACACTGATCTCGTGTTTGCGGCAGGCCTCATCTACACTCAGGCCTTCACTGTCGCGAAGAATGCGGATGATCTGCTCGGTGGTTCGTCTTGTCTTTTTCATGCGGATTTTCATTTCTTAGCTGGAAAATCCTATCACTCAAGCTGGACTTAATTCTGAGGGCCCTGGCAACTGCATTGAGAACATCTTCAAAAACCTTCGGCGGCGGTTCGAATTGCTGGTGGGCCAATACCCACCGTTTTCTCCCCTCGGACTTCAAGATGAAAACTCTTTACGGAGTGGGCACCGACTGGCCCATTAGCTACGAAGATCTGTCACCATATTATGACCGGGCCGGGGCGATCATGAACCCCTTCATTCTTGAACGATCCGGCACCCCAAATTGGGCAAGTTTCTCTACAAACAGCCCTACACATCTGTGTCCATCGACCTAACAAAGCTGGATTCTTTCCAGGCATCGAGCAGCATCTAATCGGTCGCCTACATACTTTACGATGGGCCACACCGCCGAGAGCGCTCAGCGGTTTTAATTCAAAACACCAACGTCGTCGGCCCGCAGTCGATCCGACACGAAGAGGGCAAATGGCGAAAAAGAATACTTCTGACCTGTGATTTCGAGGATCTCAGTTGCACAGAAAACCAAGTTACCTTCGACCCTGAGCATCCGGACCAACCGAGTGTGTCCTTTGGCGAGGTTTCCCCCTACGTAAACGCGAGCTTCAAACGCCTGCACAGTGACTTGGAAAACAAGACGTCACCATTCTGAAATTTAAGAGACAGGAGCCGGCTGGCCCCGTGAATGGGCCCGAAACAAAGATCGGCCCAGAAATCAGACTTGCCGAACCAGCGCCAGGAAAGCAAATTCACTCTCTTATGCATCGCCGAAGCTTCATCAAAGCGACCTCCCTCGCTCCGCTCGGAGCGCTCTTTGGTGCGCTCATTTCCGGCTGCGGGAGAAGTCCTGAGAACGCGCTGAAACAATACATCGAAAATAAACTCAGCTATCTGCAACTCGGCCCCAGCGCTGTGGATCGATTTCTAGCGGATCTTCCACCAAATCTCCATGTGCGGCAGAAAGGCGAATTGATCGTCAACTACTTTCGACTCTCCGCCGATTTCTTCCAGAGCGGTTGCGACACAGGGCGAACAGTTCACTACTTAAGCCTCTACCGGCGAGGCAATCTGGGGTGCCATGGTCTGCAATGAACACTCCGTACAAATCTGGGCGGTTTGGCCAATTTGCCGCCTTTACTGCCTACTACCTTAAATTTTCCGGAGGTAAATTCTACGCCCTCCAATCCTTGGAGCTGGTCAAACTGTTCACCAAAAACATCGGGCTGGTTTCCATCCTCCCGCTCCTCAGCATCGCGGGTTTCATTAAATGGACGCCACCGGAAGGACTCCTGCGGGACATTTCAGAGTTGGCCCATGCTTCCGGGCTGGCGTCCAGCCTCTATGTCATCGTTGGCCTCTACCTCCTCATCACCAGCTTCAATGCAGTCATCAGTTACTTTCAGGGCTTGCTGACCGTGAGCCTGCAGCAGAACTTCCATATGCACATCCGGTCCTCGCTCTACGGGAAACTGCTTCGCGCGGAATGGAATTTTCTGGCCATCAAAGACCGCGGGCGCCTCAGCCATACCTACTTGGCGGACCTCGGCAAAGTGCAGCTTTCCGGGCGCCTCATCGTCGACCTTCTCAAATCATTGGTTGCAGCGAGCATCATCAGCATTTTCGCAGCGATGATTTCCTGGAAACTCACGCTGGTCGCTCTCGGCGCGGCGAGCATCGGTGTGGCCCTTCAGATCGTTTTCACTAAACAGATGCATCGCAATGCCGAAGACAACCGCAACAACGCGAGGGAAATCTTCGGCCAGATGATGGAGAGCTTGTCCGGCCTCAAGCTGGTCAAGGCCTATGGCAGCGAGGAGGCCCACCTGAACAAGTTCAAGGACCAATCCGCGGAGAGTAGCCGCCTCATCGTCGCCCAGCATCAGCAGACCGCAGTGCAAAACCTCATCAAGGGAATCTTGCTGAGCACGTTCGTGGCCGTCTTCATCGTCCTGGCGCTCCCCTATTTGCAAGGTGATGGCCTGCTGCTCGGACTTTTTTTTATCATTCTCTCGAAAATCAACGGGGGCGTCCAAGGCATGATCAGCGCGAGTCGGAAAATCATCGTCAACCTTCCTTCATTTGATGCCTACCAGAGCTTTCTCACCGAACTTGAGGCCCACAAGGAATCCGCTCCTGTCCAGGATCCCATCCGTCTGCGTGAAGGCATCGAGCTCAAGAATGTTTCTTTTGCCTACAACCCAACCGAGCGAACGACCTTAAAAAGTGTCAACCTCCACATCCCAGCTCGTCAAACAACAGCTATCCAGGGCCCCTCCGGCGCTGGAAAGACCACCCTGATGGACCTGCTGCTCGGACTACTCAAACCTGAAATAGGCGAAATCCTGATCGACGACAAGCCCCTAGAGGGAGCCATGCGCGGGTCATGGCGTCGCTCAATCGCCTACATCCCGCAGGAACCTTTTCTCTTCAATGAGAGCATCCGCGACAACCTGCTTTACTTTGCACCGGAAGCCTCTGAAGCCGAGATCTGGCGTTGCCTTGCCGCAGCCAATGCGGCGCATTTTGTCCGCAAATTGAAAGATGGACTCGATACGCAGGTCGGAGACCGTGGCACCCGCCTCTCCGGAGGCGAGCGACAGCGCCTCACTCTGGCCCGAGCGCTGATGCGCAGGCCACAGGTCATCTTCCTCGACGAAGCCACCAACCAACTCGACCGCGCCACTGAGTTCAAGGTACAGGAATCTATCGAACAACTCCACGGCGAGCTCACCATTGTCATCATTTCCCACCGCCAGGAAAACCTCGAAATCGCAGATCATGTGTTTCATATCGAGCGCGGCTCCGTCTCCAAAGTCCGCTAGAGAGGGTCTGGCAAAACAAATGGGCCCTCACCTCGCCTCCAAATCACTCAGCGTCCATGCCTCCAAAAATTGATCCGCAGATGTTGCCCCGCTTCATTCTTGGCGCCGGGCCCTGGCTGGTGCTCTTGGCCATTTACGCTTTCGGCGGACGGACCCCCGCCAGCTTACAACTTGTGACCAGCGCCATCTGGTTGGCACTCGCCCTGGCCGGGGGGATGTGGCTTCTCAGCCTCGACTGGAAATACATGCCTTGGAAATTGCCATGGAAGGACGCGAAGCCACGCGAGGGAAACGCGCCGGCTGGTGCCGCACCCAGCGCTCGCCGCGTCGACCATCGCCTGAGCTTGATCACACTGACCTGCTGGGGTGGCTTGATCGCACTCCAGTGGTGGGGTTTTAAGAATCCCTCGTTCTACCCCGCCGGGCCCGACCTCTACGATGGCATCTACCCCCTTCAGTCCCACCCCTTGCTGCCCACTACAGCCGACGCCATCCGAGGCTCCAAATTCCTGCTTCTGCTGGCCGGAATTCTCTGCTGGACCCTTCTGACCGCGCACTTCGCCCGCGACTCGAAGCGCGCAGCTCGAAGCGCTCTGATCGTTTTCCTCGGATTCAGCCTGCTTGCCGCCGTCGGAGCTTTGGCGCGGCTTTCCGGAACCGACAAAATACTTTGGATTTTTGAAAGCCACACCTCTTATTTCTTCGGCACTTTTTTCTACAAAAACCACTGGGCCGAGCAAGCCGTCCTGATGACCGCTTTGGGCATCGGCCTAGCCCGCAGATTCTGGAGGAGTGAAAGGCACGCGGGTCATTTCCCCGACCGAACCGTCTCATTTTCCTCCCTGGTTTTCGTGGTTGCACTGACCATTCCACTCGCCAACGCACGCGGGGGCATGCTGGCACTGAGCGGAGTCATCATGGCCCTCATCATTCGTCTTTTCAGACGGCAAAAGCTAACCGAAAAAAAGCAGTGGGGGCCTGCGCTGCTGACCCTATGCGCCGCTCTGATTGGTGGGGGAGTCTTTTTCGTCCTGAGCGCCCCATCTCTGCAAAAGGGGATTGAACGCACGGAGCGCCAGTGGCTACTCTACGAACAAGGGGAGAGTTCGAAATACCCCGAACTCCGAGGTTACCTGTGGGAAGATGCCCTGCGCGCTTTTGCCGACCGCCCACTCGCAGGCTGGGGCATCGGCTCCTACGCCCACATCCAGCTGATCTATGCCGGCGAAAAACTTCGCTCCATGGGCGATGGCACCAGCCCACCATTGGTTGAGTTCACCCACAATGATTTCCTTCAGTGCTTGGTCGAATTCGGCCTCTTAGGGTCATTTTTACTAGTCCTTCCACCCCTCGTCGCCGCGATCCAAGTTCTACGTGGCCACCGTCTGGGAATCCTCGGAAGCTGGATCTGCATCGGCCTTGGTGCCGTTCTGTTCACCGCCGCCATCGACTTCCCCTTCGGAAACCCCGCCATCACCCTGAGCTTCTGTTGGCTTGCCGGCCTCGCCTACGCCAACCGCCAGCAACGGAATGCAGCGGTGTGAGGCCGAAGGCAGCACCGCAACTTTTGCAGGTATAACTTGTATAGAGGTAATAGAAGTGCATAAAGATGCCAAAAAAAATCACTCATCATGATCGTTAACCGCATCGAAGGAACTAGGCTGATCAAACTGTGGATTCTTGCCGCTTCCAGCTGCCTGGCATTCTGGGGCTGGTATTTGCTCTTCTTTTTTACCTATTACAGTGGCCCCCATTATCCGCAGCCTGGGCGCTATGCGCTCTACTCAGGGCTGGTTTTTTCAGCGATTATTCTAGAGCGCCTACTCCGCAGCCAATCACAGACGCTCGCCCCCGCCTACCAACCAAGAGAGCGCAGCACGGCAATCGCTCTGCGACAATTAGGCTTCATCGCGGCCACCGTTCTGGCGTTTACATTCGTGACGAAAGACAAGCACATTTCTCGGGCATTCATGCTTTCTTTCTTTGCCCTCCTTCCTTTCGTCTTTCTGTTCGTCAATCACTATTTACTGCCGCCGCTGACCCGACAGTTTTTCTCTGGGAGCCGCAAGCTGCGCACCGTCCTAGTGGGTGACACGGAAAATGTAAGACGCCACGTGGAATGGTTCCAAAACCACGAGGAACTCGGCATGAAAGTCATCGGCTACATCGGCAACGGTCCCGACGGCGAAGCGATCGAAGGACTGCCACAGCTGGCTGCACTTGAAGATTTGGAGACAAGCCTTCGCCAACATCGCCCGGCAACGGCTGTGTTTGTCGGGGCCCCCGCAGCCAGTGGGAACCTGATCGAACACAAAACTCTCGGCGATTCACTGGGGATCCGAGTGGTCCATGTATGGGATTTTCAAGCTCATTACGGCTTCATCCCAGTAGTCCATAGCGAGGCGGGGCTGCAGTTTCTTGGATTTCTAACCGAACCCCTGGAGTCACCCACCAACCGTATAATCAAGCGATTCTTCGATCTATCCCTAGCCATCGGAGTCTGCCTCTTTCTTTTGCCTCCCCTCATGGCACTGGTGTGGCTGGCTCATCGATTACAGTCCCCTGGCCCGCTCTTTTTCGCCCAAAACCGTCGGGGGCAGAATGGACGTATCTTCCGCATGCTCAAATTCCGCACCATGCATAAAACTAACCCCGATGAAAGTCGCCAGGCAACATTCAGTGATGATCGCGTATTCAGATTCGGGCGCTTAATGAGAAAGTTGAGTGTAGACGAAGTCCCCCAATTTATTAATGTCTTGATCGGCGATATGAGTGCCGTAGGACCGCGCCCCCACCTACCTGAACACGATGAACGATTTGCCTCCGTATTTCATGGCTACCACATCCGGACTTTCGTCAAACCTGGCATTACCGGCCTAGCACAGGTCCGTGGATTTCGAGGATTGGTCGAGAATGACGGCGATGTGGAGCAGCGAGCCCAATCCGATCTCCAATACCTGGAGGAGTGGAGTCTTTTCCTAGATGCCTCTATTGTCTTGCAAACGGCGACAAAAATGTTTTTCCCTCCTAAAACTGCCTATTAAACAATTAGATTCTAAATCTAAGCAACGCATCCTAACCAACCGCACCATCTAGACAATGAAAGCTCCACTACAAACAAAGCCATACCGCTGCCGACTATTATCCTCTGCCATCGTGTTGGGCATCGCCTCCAGCAGCGCGAGCGTTTTTGCTCAAACAACCGCCGATACCACTCGATTTTTCGGCTCGTTAGAGACTTCCATCGAGTCTACCAGCAATGTTTTCCTGAACAACACCGAGGCTGACGACGTGGTCTATTCGGTCGTTCCGACGTTGGGCTTTGCAAGGGAAAATGGGCTTTTCTCTCTGGAGGGATCCGCTGCCGTATCCGTCACTAGGTATGACGAGTTCTCAGCCAATGATTCGAGCGACGTTTCAACCAAATTGGCGGGGGCCTACGACGGCAATCCATTGAGCTTGAACGCATCGGTCGACTTCACTCAATCGTCGTCAGCGAGTGGCGTAGTCGGCAATATTCTCGAAACAGATACCCTTACCTTTGCAGGAGGCATGGACTATTACATTTCCTCGGCTACAGGCATCAGTGCTGGATTCGAACACGAGACCACTACTCCCGACGAGCTTGTGTTTGAATTAGGAGAGACCACCGTTTGGTCGGCGCGCACCGGTGCTTTCTATGACTACTCCAGCGCACTTCGGTTCAATATGAGCCTGCGCTACCGCCAAACCGACGTCGAAAACTTCACCTCCACTCTTGCTGCTGCTGCCAATGTAAACAACGACTCCGAGGACGTGGGGTTCATTGTGGGAGTCAGCGGGCAACTGACGCCGGTAATTGACGGCCTCGCCGAAGTTGGTTTGCAGCAGCGCAGCTATGATGCGGCCGGCTTGGATGACAGCACAAGTCCCTATGTAGGACTCGCTGCTTCCTGGACAATTAGCTCAATAACCAGATTGGATCTGAACGCAAGCTATGATTTCTCCACATCTGTGACAAATCTTTCAAGTGACAGCATTCAAGCCACTGCGACACTGAATCACGAGCTAACCAGCGACCTGAGTGGAAACATCGGAGTTATCATTGAAGAGAGTGATTTCGAGGCTCCGGGTCGGGCCGATCGTGACGATTCGGCTTACTCCGTCTTTGCCGGAGTTGTCTACAGCTTAACTGACTGGGGCACAATCGGGCTACAAGTGAACTATGGTGAGCGCGATTCAAATGTCGCGACCGCCACTTATGAGACCTTTTCCGCAACTCTCTCGGCTTCCGTATTCTTTTAAAGCGTGAACGGCGATTACCTTGAACCCCTTGTTATTTAGAATTCAAACACGCTTGGTCAACGGAAACTGTTTTATTAAGAATGCCGGGTGCTCTGCGTCCGGCATTTCTTTATTTTCAGTTTGCACGACATGGCGCTTCATTGTGCTGGTGCTTATCAGCGTACTGTCCGCCTTTGGTCAGGCGCCAAACCCGGTTGACGGGGGCCCGCCTTCTGAAAATAATGAAGCAACGCTTGAGAATTACCTTCTCGCGCCTTTCGACAAAGTATCCCTGTCTGTTTTCGACGAACCTGACCTTTCGGCCTCCCAGCGCCTTACGGCGCGGGGAGAAATTACCGTACCACTGCTTGGAACAGTTCAAATCGGAGGTCTTTCGATTGAGTCCGCAAAATCCAGATTGGAAGCACTCTATGTTTCAAATCGATTTCTTCGCTCACCGCAGGTGTTTCTCGCCATTGATGAATTCTCGCCGAAGCGCATCACAGTGCTCGGGCAAATAGGCTCTCCCAGTTCCCTGGAACTTCCGATGGGAGCCAACTACCTCGAGATAGAGGCAGCCATCGCAATGGCTGGAGGCTTCACTGATCTGGCCCGCCGCTCGAACATTCGAGTCACGCGCAAAGACCGCCCAGACGGTCGGGAACGAATTATGGAAGTTAACATGGACGACGTCCTCTCCGATGAGAAAGATGGATTTGCGACGACTCGCTTCCGTGTCTACCCGGGAGATATCATCTACGTGCCCCGTCGTTACTTCTAGTCCGTCGGCCCAAATAATATCGTGATGTGAGAGGCGTATCGATGCCATCGAAACGAATGGGGAACACAGGATAGGCGGTCTAGCCGTCACGTTTTCAGGTTCCATACAACGCCAACAAAATGACCCATCACACTTTTTGATCTAATTTGACCAATTTCCATTTCAGTTTTCAACCGACGCCAACCGGTCGTCTCCAGTCGAAATCCATCAGAGGGCAGAAAATAGGCCAGAATTCTCGCTCGGTTCCAAAGACCGACCAATGGCGGTAGCTTGCCTAAAAGAGAGTCTCGCAATCGACGCCTAAATAGATACCCCCGATCTGTAGATTATCCGTTTCCAATGAAAATGACCGATTTCAACGACAATATTTATTCCATCAAAGACGTGATCTCCATCATCCGTTACCGCTTTCTTCCCGGACTCGCGGTGGGATTGCTGGTTTCGGCGGTAGTTGCCTATTGGATGATGAGCAAGCCTCCTGTTTATCAGGCCAGCACATCCGTCATGGTCGAGATGAGCCGTGACCGGATATTGACGAATATGGAAGATATCGTCGATGAACGGCGTGCGAACAATCTTCGGGTGGCTCTCAACACCCACTTTGAGCGCCTTCGGAGCCGACAGTTCGCCGAACTTGTCGCCAAAGAGCTGAATCCCGGACAAGTCGATCAGCTCGTTGCCCCTTACTTGAATCCGGATTATTCTGACCGAAAACCCAATCCAGTCGCCATCCTTCGAACCTCCTTTTCGATTTCCAGTCGCAGCGACTCTCAGACTTTGATCTTTATCGGTCGTCACCGTAATCCCCAAGTCGCCGCCTGGCTGTCCACCCTTTATGCCGAGACCTATATCCGACACTTGACCGGTCTGCGCGCGGGTTCCAGCGAAGTCGCCATTCAATTTCTGGAAGAACAAGTTGAAACTGCACAACGAGAAGTTGAGGAAGGTGAGCAACGACTTCAGGATTACCGCCAAGACAATAATCTGGTGTCGATTGAGGAAAACCAGGAAGTCGTCTCTCAAGAACTTCAGAGTTTGAATGAAGCCTTAAACCAGCACCAAATCAGTTTAGTGGCCCTACGCTCCCAACTCGATCAAATCGACGGTGCCGAGAATAATCCGGACGCTCTTTCCAGAATCCCCTCGCTGGTCGAAAATCCCGCAATCGATGCGTTAATCTCGGAGTTGGAGAATCTCAAACAAGAGCGGGATATATTGTCACGTAAATACCTCGAACGACACCCCGACATGGTCGCCAACGCCAATCGGCAAGAAGCCGCCCTGCGGCAGTTAGATGCAGCCGCAGATCGGCGCCGTGCGACGATTGACGAAACCCGAATCGGAATCCTGGCACAAATTGAGATTCTGCGGGAACGCATCGCAGAAGCCGAAGAGCGTGCAAGGGAACTGGATCGACTTTCCATTCAATATACAGTCCGCGAGCGAGAGGTCATTTCAAAGCGCCGCACTTATGAACGCCTGATCGATCGACTCAATGAAACTCAGGTCACCACTCAACTGGATAATACCAGCTTGCGCATTATGGATAAAGCAAACCCGCCGGGACGGCCACTAACACCATCTTTGCAGAAAACAGTTACCACCGCCAGTCTCCTGGTAGTCCTTTGCTTGATTGCGATCCCTCTCGGGCTGGAACTCGTCGACAACCGCGTCCGAACCTTCGCAGATGTCGAGCTCGTCCTCAAGAGCAAGCTCCTTGGGGACGTCAAACAGTTCAAATCAGATAACTCCGTGACCCGAAAATCGTTGGAAAAAAATGAAGAAGTTGTAGAAAGTTTTCGTAGTATTTACTCCACTCTTCTTATCAACGGTGAGCTTCCGGAAAGGCTTTCGCTTGTGGTCACAAGCACGATTCCATCTGAAGGAAAATCCTTTGTTGTCGGTAATTTAGGGGAGGTATTTGCCCGCCACGGTCGGAAAACCATCGTTATTGACACTGATTTGAGACGCCCCTCACTCGCAAGGTTCCTCGACTCTTCCAACCACAAGGGGCTTCTGTCATGGATCCGCGGGCGTCAGGAAAAGCAATCAAAAGGCGATTCCGCCAGTTCTCTGGCCTCCGAGGATCTCGCTCCGATCTACATCACCGAGAACTTAGATCTCCTGCCTGCGGGTGGATCAACCAAAGCACCGACTGAGGTACTCACAAGTAATGACCTCGACCAGTTAATTTCCCACCTGAAGGAGCGCTACGACGTAATAATTTTTGACACTCCACCAGTCGGTGTTTTCCCAGATGCCACTCTTCTCGCTGACTATGTAGATGCCAGCGTTTTCGTCATCCGTCAGAAAAAGGTAGCTCGGGCAGCTGCCCGCCAAGCCATCAATCAGCTGAATCAAAGCAACGCTCCGGTCGCCGGGGTTGTCTTGAATGGTATCAACTCGAATCCTACATCCGGACGCAGCGATTACGGAAGCTATGCATCCGGGTATAAATACGCCTATAGCTACCGACAAAAATATAAGGATTATTACAACGATCAGGAAGACGGCAAATGATTGAGAGGCCATTGATCGACTTGAAAATGTTTTCAACAGTTTTCATGACGGCGACATCTTGAGCCCATGGGCTACCAGCTCGAGCGAGCCCGCCACGTATTTCTCAGACAGCTTCCAATTCTTTGGCATGAAAAAATTACTTGTCACCGGTTCATCAGGTTTAATCGGCTCAGAAGTCTCTACTTACTTCGCGCAAGAGGGGTGGCATATTCACGGTCTGGACAACAACCAACGGGCCGTGTTTTTCGGACCCCAGGGAGATACACGCTGGAACCAGGATCGCCTCACACAAGCACTTGGCAATAGGCTCACCCATCACGAGTTCGACATCCGCGACCGCTCATCGATTCTTGAACTGCTTCACGAAATTTCACCGGATGCGATTATTCACACCGCGGCGCAACCGAGCCACGACCGAGCGGCAGAAATTCCTTTCGAAGATTTCGACACCAATGCAGTCGGGACGGTGAATCTGCTGGAAGCTGCCCGCCGCAACTGCCCCGAGGCTCCGTTCGTTCACCTTTCGACTAATAAAGTCTACGGGGACCGCCCCAATCAAATTAGGCTGAAAGAACTCAAGACGCGATGGGACTACGACGATCCGAATTTCAGCAATGGCATCCCTGAAACCTTCACGATTGACCAGTCCAAACATTCGCTTTTCGGCGCCTCAAAGCTCGCAGCTGATCTCATGGTTCAGGAATACGGCCGCTATTTCGGGATGCCAACCTGTGCCCTACGTGGGGGTTGTTTAACAGGACCCAATCATTCCGGCGTTCAGTTACATGGATTTCTCAGCTACCTAGTCCAGTGCAACCTAGAGAACAGGGAATACAAAATCTTCGGCTACAAAGGCAAGCAGGTCCGCGACAATATTCATAGCCTCGATGTCGCTCGTTTTATACATGCGTTTATTGAAGCGCCACGGTGCGGCGAAGTTTACAATATCGGGGGCGGGAAAAATAACGCGTGCTCAATTTTGGAAGCTTTTAAGATGGTCGAAGCATTCAGCGGGAAGGCGCAGCGTTTTAACTACGAGGAATCAAACCGGATCGGGGATCACGTGTGCTACTACTCCGACCTCTCAAAAATAAAACGGCACTTTCCCCAGTGGGACATCTCCATTTCTCTGGAGGAGATCTTGCGGCAAATTGTCGAAGCGACGGAACGTCGCTCATCATAGTCCGTTTTAATTATTATGCCTCGCAGCACATCGCGCGACATCTTGTAAAGAACTGTGACCTTTTTACAGTCATTTCATAGAGTGACTTCCTAGCCAACATTTTTGATTGGGTTCGCTTAAATCCTAAGAAGGCTTGCTTGTCACCGTCGGGCCTTATGAGATATTAAACTACATCTTTCGTAAAATTGAAAATTTTAATCACAGGCATCTGCGGCTTCGTCGGCTCCACCCTGGCAAAAGGCCTCATCGAGTCAGGCCACCAAGTCATGGGAATCGACAACCTAATCCGCCCCGGCAGCCATTTGAACGTCGCACCGCTTAAGCAAATGGGTGCTGAGGTCATCCATGGAGACATTCGAATCGCCACTGACCTGGAAACCCTCCCAAAGGTTGACTGGGTGCTCGACTGCGCCGCCAATGCTTCCGTACTGGCAGGTGTCGATGGCAAGACCAGTTCCCGCCAACTGGTGGAACACAATCTCCAAGGCACCATCAACCTGCTCGAATACTGTCGCAAACATCAGGCCGGCTTCACACTCCTCTCCACCAGCCGCGTCTATTCCATCCCACCCTTGGTCAACCTGCCCTTAAAAGTAGACAGCCAGAACGGCAAAAACCGCTTCACCCCCGACCTAAACAACAAACAACAAATAACCAAAAACGGTCTCAAAGAGACCTTTTCGACCCAAGCCCCCGTCTCTCTCTATGGTGCGACCAAGCTTGCTTCTGAGCAACTTGCACTGGAATACGGCTACACTTACGACTTCCCCGTCTGGATCAACCGGTGTGGGGTCATGGCTGGTGCGGGCCAATTCGGCCACCCTGCGCAAGGTATTTTCGCTTACTGGATTCATAGCTTCGCCGAAGGCAAGCCCCTCAAATACATCGGTTTCGACGGCAAGGGCCGCCAAGTCCGCGACTGCCTCCACCCCAAAGACCTACTTCCCCTCATCGAGAAACAATTCGCAAGCAAATACAATGAACCAGGAAGCAAGCACCAGGAACCTTCCATCATCAATTGCGCTGGCGGTGCATCCAACTCCATGTCGCTTGCTGAACTCACCGACTGGTGCAACGACCGCTTCAAGACGAACTTTGAACCTCAACACGATCCACAGGATCGCCCCTTCGATATTCCCTGGATGATTCTCGATTCTACCCTCGCTAAAGAAGTTTGGGACTGGGCTCCGGTCACGAGTCTGACTGAGGTCTGCCAAAATATTGCCGATTTTGCTGAAGAAAACTTAGATTGGCTCAGACTATCCCAAGCTTAGTCCTGCACAGTCGTTCATCAGAATCTCTTCTCATGGATTCGGGCTCTCTATAGACTATGTCTCGCTATTTCACTGTCATTGCCGACATCGCCACCAAGCTTTATTCCTTGGCCGCGCCTTACAGCCGAAAGAAGCCGCTTTTCGTTTTGGCAATCACTCTATTACAGGGTGTGTTTCAGGTAGTCGGCGTTACCTCAATCTTTCCGTTCCTGGCAGTTGCCAGCGACCCTTCTCAATTTAGAAATTCGCATTACGGCGAACTACTCTTAAGTCTTTTGCCCAAGATGACGGATGCCGCTCTGCTGATTACAGCAGGTATATTTTCCATCTCGATGCTAGTCGCAGCCAATGCCGTAAGCCTCGCCGGTGACTATGTTCGTGCCAGCTACGGTCAAGGCTTCGCTCACTGGTTGCGAGTCCGATTACTCTCGCAAATCGTTTCGCAACCATGGAGCTATTTTCTTCGCAGTAACACGGGGATCCTTCTCAAAAAAGCAAATTCCGACGTCATGAGTATGACGATGGGCGTACTCTTCCCTCTACTGGAGGGCTTTGCTAGGTTAGTCACCTTAGTCTTTCTCGCAGCAACGCTAATCATTGTGGATCCGTTGATCGCCTGTGCGGCATTTCTACTAATTTCGCTCTATTACGCGAGCGTCTTTAGTTTTCTCAAATCGAGATATTCCAAGGCGTCTGGCGAGCAGAAAAATGCCTATCGGGGCGTTATGAAGGAGGCTCAACAGCTACTTGGCGGGATCAAACCGATTAAGGTTCAAAACGCCGAGGCCTCCTTCCTTGATCGATATGCCACCCACTCGAAAACGCTAGCGACTGTCAACACTCGCCTCCCGATCTACTACCATGCACCCAAATACATTCTCGAACCGATTGCATTTGGTGGGATTGTGGCCGTCGTCATTATCCAGGCCGGTATTGGTAAAGACTTTGCTTCGATCCTCCCCACTCTTGGCATCATTGGGCTTGCCGGATATCGCATGCTACCTGCAGCGCAAATTCTCTACGCACAAATCTCACAGATTGCCACGCAACGCCATGCGCTTGAGGAAGTCTATGATGAATTTCAAAAGGACGGAGTTGCCAGTAATGAAAACGCAGCGACTTGCGTTTCTTCTAAAAAACCAGCTCCACTAAAGTGGGCGCACGAGATTCAGATTGAAGATTTGTCTTTTGGCTATCCTGGAGCCAAAAACCCAGTCCTTGATCGATTTTCGCTGATCATTAAAAAGGGAAATTCAATTGGCATCATTGGGCCGACAGGTTCTGGAAAATCGACATTGATCGATGCGATTCTAGGTCTTCACCAGCCCACAGGTGGTCGACTGTTAGTCGACGGAAAGAACCTCGACTTAAGCGACATGAGAGCCTGGCAAGCTGGTATTGGCTACGTCCCGCAAGATGTCTTTCTCATAGACGATACGCTTGCATCGAACATTGCTCTTGGATTGTCCGATGACGCCATTGATCTTGAACGCTTAAGAGAAGTTGCCTCGGCCGCACGTATTCTCGATTTCATTGAGAATGACCTCAATGACGGGTTCGATACAATGGTTGGGGAGCGAGGCATTCGCCTTTCCGGTGGTCAACGCCAACGCATCGCAATCGCCCGAGCACTTTATCGTCGCCCGAGCCTCCTGATTTTAGACGAAGCCACCTCAGCTCTCGATAATGAAACCGAGGCCGAAGTCACCGAAGCGATTAATTCACTCCAAGGCAGCGTGACTATGCTCGTGGTCGCTCATAGGCTCTCAACGGTTGAGAGATGCGATAAGATTATCAACTTAATGGACGGTTCTTAATGCGACTGAAAGACCTTTTTCCAACATCCAAATTTCAAATGGGCATTTCAAGGGCATTTTTGGGTCTAGGCTCTGCTAGCTTGGCACAAAAATGGCATGCGCACATCCAATCCCACCCGAAATGGCAAAGTAAACCTGAGCCGGGACCTTTTGACCACTCCTCCGTTTCGACACATCCGCTGCGTCGATTCGACAGTCGAGTTCCATTTCTAAGGCGACGATCAGGTCTGTTCCTTCCGGCGCCTGACATTTCATCGTCTCGGAATTTTCGAATCTGGACAGAAAAAGGATACACCAATAGCCCGACCTTACCAAAGTCGTTACTTGATCAAGCCCTACCCGCGACATTTTTCGATTATCTACCCTCTTATCGGAGTCGAGAGTCATTCATTATGGAAATCCCCGGAGGAAGCTTTCACGGGCACGACCATGTGCTTTTTGACAAAGACTTTCGGCCCTTAGACTGGGAAGCTCCGTTTTGGGCACTAAAATGTGGATTACCGGCAACCATGTTTCGGAAGCGAATCAGAAAGCCGAAAAAGCTTAATGGCACCGCCCTAGTCCTAAGCGCTCCCGCTGCAAGCGTTAACATTTGGCATTTTTTCGTCGATTCAATGTCAAAAATAAAAATCCTAAAAAATGCAGGAATCGAACTTGATGGTTTCGACTATATTCTAATCGACTCGCTTCGAATGCCTTATGCCTTAGACGCATTGCTTCGAATAGGGATCGATCGGAAAAAACTCATAGAAACTGAGATCGACTCACTTGTCTCTGCGGATAAACTCACCTGCGTTACGCTGGGTTGTCTTCTCCCGCCCGACCCATGGGTTCTTGAATGGCTGCGTGCAGTCTTTTTGCCTAAAGAAACTAACGCATCTCCACATCGAAAGATTTTCGTGAGTCGCGCTGGTGCCTCCCGCAGGCGATTGATCAGCGAACAACTCATTACAGATCAGCTCAAACAAAATGGTTTCGAGGTGTTACAATTAGAAAGACTCAGTCTCGCTGAACAAATAAAGCTCTTCTCTCAGGCCAAAGCGGTCGTCGCTAGCCATGGCGCGGGTCTCACCAATCTGACTTGGTGCCCCGCAGGAACAAAGGTCGTAGAGCTCTTCGCTCCAGAATACGTGAATGTTTGCTATTGGAATCTTTCTTGTATGCTTGGGCTGAAATACTCTTTTGCGATGGGAAGACCTACCTTGCCTGAACCTAAGCTTGGAAGGGCGGTGCTCAATATGGAGCGCTTGGGAGCCGATCAAGATTTCGAAGAAACTGATAGGCTAATTCAAGAAATTTTAGAATTCACCACGGCTTGATGAAGATTCCAATTTTCCATAGCTACGCAAAATGGTATCTCTCAGGGGTCAACACGTGGACGGTAAATCTGATCCGCTCATTGGAGCGAGAAGAGCGCTTTAATTCGAAAGTGCTCTTTACCGGTATTTCTCGTTGCCACCAACCGGAGTTAGACCAACAAGAAATACCCTATGATTTCCTCGAAGTAGCTCAACCGAGGAAGCGTCGTTCAGAGTGGAAGGCCCTAAAAGCCTATCTCGAATCTAAAGCTCCCTGTATTTACATTACCAACTTCGACTTTCATCGGAGTTGCGCAGTTGGAACGCTTTCTCCAAAAGTTCGAGTGCTCGCCGTCGTCCATAGCGATGAGGAGCGGTATTTTGATGAAATCAAAAGAATTGGAGAAAACTGCGATGGTCTTGTGGCCGTCAGTGACTATATTGCTGAGCAACTAAACGAAAGATTCCCTAGCCTGAAAAACCGGGTTTTCAAGATTCCCTACGGCATACCAATTCCTAGTGAAGAAGGAGGTCGGTCGGCATCTGGACTCCTGAAACTGGCTTACTGCAACCGCCTCATTCAGTATCAAAAGCGAGTCTTTGATTTGCCCAAAGTTGTTCGCGAACTCAACAATATCGGAATCGACGCTGAACTAACCGTAGCTGGCGATGGTCAAGATGCAAAGGAGTTGCAAAAACGTTTTCAAGATGCAGGCGTCGCAGACCGAGTCTCGATGGTCGGTCGCGTCTCTAATGAACGCGTCACTCAAATTTTCAGTGAATCCCACTTTTCCCTACTCACCTCCGACTTTGAAGGACTGCCGATTAGTCTACTTGAATCGATGGCCGCTGGATGCGTCCCTTGTGTTTACAAAATTAAAAGTGGTGTTCGAGAAGCCCTAACGGGGCTCCTTGATCAATGCATGGTTGGGCATGCTGAACCAGCCACGATGGCCCGGCGAATTGCAGCGATCTGGAACAATCAGGAACAATGGACAGCGCTCTCTGAAGCTTCGCGAAAACGAGCCAGAGAAATGGCTTCTCTCGAAAACATGGCCAATGCTTACCAAAGCGCCTTCAACCAAATATTGAGCAAGGAGATCCCGCGGTCGGCAAAAATCCACCGACCCGACGACATAAAACTACCCCGCCGAATAAAGCGTCGGCTCTTTTCCTTTTTCCATAAATGAGAAAAGAATACTCGACCTCGAATACGATTCTAAATGACGATGATTAAAGGTATCAAAAACTCTATCAGATCTGTACTTCCTATCAGGGATCCCCTATCCCAGGCGAAAGGAAATCATACGCGATCTTTTGTTTCGTATTCGGTCATGAGGTCTGGACAACACCTAATCCTAGACTGGCTCAGTAGAGGATTGAAGAATACCTTTCACTTAAATCACTGTTGGATCGAAAGGAATGGGTTTTGTTATACGTTTATGAATTGGGATCATCTCACATTCAAATCTGGCTCTCTTATTGAGCATTCAAAGGGATTAAGTGGTCAAAAATCCATAGAAAGATCGCTTCAAGAAAACTCTTATCATTGCATCTATTCGTTTGAGAATCAAACTGGCAAGGACCTCATTCACAAGCGTTTCCTATCGAAGATAAAAGGAACAAAAATCTATATAATACGAGACCCTTACAACTGTATCGCGAGTAATCTAAAACTACATTATAAACAAGGCACCGATCCGGAAAGAGAGATAAAGAATCGAGCGAAAATTCTTTCGACACTTCTTGGGGCTGCCAGCCAACCAGAAGATTACCGAATCGTTATCAACTATAACAAATTTGTGCAGAGCAAAGACTATCGCTGTAAGCTGGCAAGCGACTTAGGTCTCAACGAAAGCCATGGCTCTGAGGCGTTGGACTATGTTCCCGATTTCGCGGGTGGCAGCAGTTTTTCTGGACTCGATCAAGCGCCTTATCTGAAGCAGAATGTTCTTGAAAGGTGGCGTGAATTTGAAAGCGATTCTCTTTATAGAGATGCTTTGTCAGAAGGTCATCTTAGGCAGCTGGCTCGAGAATTCTTCTGGGATTGCCCTGAAGTTCTTAAAATAGAACAAGCGCTTTTTAGAAGTATTCGATGATCGCTGAAGAAAG
>DLQD01000058.1:6051-7582 GCA_002480015.1 Opitutia bacterium UBA7441 | reverse complement strand
TCACCACCCGAGCAAAAGTGTATGTAGTGGCCTCTCGGGGCCATGATGTGGTAGCTCGGCTGGTAAAATTGGTTCCCAATTGAGGGTTGTCGATTCGCAAGCGAATCTCGGATCACCACCCGAGCAAATAGCGGCACTTTACAGTTAACACAGAAAAATAATACGATTACAATAACTCATAAGTCGTATTCCTCAAATGGTGGCCAGACCCAGAATCGAACTGGGGACACAAGGATTTTCAGTCCTCTGCTCTACCGACTGAGCTATCTGGCCACACTTGAGAAAGGCGGCATTAAGATAATGTGGTTTCCAAGCGTCAACTGAGTTTTTAAGTTTTTTTCTAGCTGTCTGGCAAACGGTGGCCGTTCGGTTTATTTTATTTTCAAACAAGCGTTTGTCTTTTCGGGATGCTTCGCTCTAAGTCCAATGTTAAGAGGCAGATAGAATGTCTCTACAGCGCTAATTTATTGATTCGATATGAAAAAAGTCTCCTTCAGCCTCATTTTGATCATCGCTTTGATTGTGGTTCTTGTCACGGTCTTCGGGACGAAGGTATTACAGTTCAAAGCAATGGGAGCCTCAGCCGAAGGCATGGGGCCGCCTCCCGAGACCGTTTCAACCTTTGAGGTCGTAGAGCAAGTCTGGACGAAGAACTGGCACGCAGTTGGCTCGATCGAACCCATCCAAGGCATCCTTTTGGAAACTGAGGTCGGGGGCGTTGTGCAGTCGATCAATTTTGAAAACGGCCAGAACGTGGCGCTTGGCGATCTACTCGTGCAGCTCGACGTCGAAGTAGAGCGTGCCGAATTGAGGGCGGCGGAAGCACTCGCCCGCTTGGCTGAAGTCGAACTGGAGCGTGCGAAGCGCCTTCGGGAGAGTGGTAATGTGCCGCAATCCGACCTCGACCGTGCGGTGGCGGAAGCACAGCGCGCCAAGGCGCAAGTGGACAATCTGCAAGCTCGCATCGATCGAAAAACCATTCGGGCCCCCTTCTCCGGCCAGGTCGGCATCCGCCAGATCAATCTCGGCCAGTTTGTGCCCAGCGGTGCGCCGATTGTCGCGCTACAAGCGAATGAGACAGTCTACGCAAATTTTTCCCTCCCCCAGCAAGCACTCGATAAGATCGAAACCAGCTATGCAATCAAGCTGACCAGCGATGTCTACCCGGAGCGTAGTTTTGAGGGTAGTTTGACTGCGATCAGCCCAGAGATCGACCCAACGACTCGCTCGGTCGCGCTGCAGGGTACTTTTGATAATCCGGACGGCCTGCTCCGCGCAGGGTTATTTGTCCGCGTCGAAGTGAGCTTGCCGACTAAGTCCACTGTCGTCGTGGTGCCCTCCACGGCGATCCTCTATGCACCCTACGGCAACTCTGTCTATAAGATTGAACATGAAGCGACGGGCCCAGTCGCCCGCCAGCATTTCGTCAGTATCGGCGAGCACAAGGGGGACTTTGTCAGTATCGTTAAGGGGGTGGAGGTCGGTGAGGTCGTCGTCTCAGCGGGCGCCTTCAAGTTGCGCAACGGCAGCA
>DLQD01000058.1:0-5945 GCA_002480015.1 Opitutia bacterium UBA7441 | reverse complement strand
CACGAACCGTTATGCAGACTGCATTCACCGACATATTTATCAAACGCCCCGTGCTGTCGATCGTGGTCAGCATGGTGATCGTGATCGCCGGCTTGCAGGCGATCTCAACGCTCACCGTTCGCCAATACCCTCGAAACGAGAACGCTAAGGTCATCATCAGCACCATCTATGTGGGCGCGGATGCGGAACTGGTGCGTGGCTTCATCACCACCCCACTGGAACAGGCCGTCGCCACGGCCGATGGCATCGACTATATCTCCTCCGAGAGCAAACTGGGCATCTCCACCATCACGGTCCGACTGGAGCTGAACTACGACTCGACCAAGGCACTGGCGGAGATCGGCTCCAAAGTCGATCAGGTACGCGGCGATCTGCCCCCGGAGTCCGAAGTCCCCATCATCACGGTGGAGTCGGCCGATAGTGCGCGCGCATCCGCCTACCTTTCCTTTGCTTCCAATATCCTCCAAGCCAACGAAATCACCGACTATCTGGTGCGTGTCATCCAACCGCGCCTAACGGCGATCCCCGGCGTGCAGGAAGCGGAAATCCTCGGCGGGCGCACCTTTGCCATGCGTATTTGGCTCGACCCGGCTCGTATGGCGGCGCTCGGCATACACCCTGCCCAAGTTCGCGAAGCGCTGGCGTCCAACAACTACCTCTCCGCCATCGGCCAGACCAAGGGTCACCTCGTCAGTGTCAATTTAACGGCGGACACCGATCTGAATTCGGTCGAGGAATTTGAGCAGCTCGCCATTTTGAACGAGGGCGACACCATTATCCGGATCAGAGACATCGCCAAGGTCGAACTAGGCGGTGAGACCTACGAATCGGAGGTCCGTTTTTCCGGAAGCAAGGCCGTGTTTATGGGCATGTATGTTCTGCCCAATGCGAACACCGTCGATGTGATCAAGGCTGTGCGTGAAGAACTGGAGGTGATCAAGAAGGAACTGCCGAAGGGAATTGAGGCCAACATCGGCTACGACTCAACAGTCTATATTGAGGAAGCCATCAGTGAAGTCACCTCCACCCTGGTGGAAACCCTGGTCATCGTGATGTTCGTTATTTTCATGTTCATGGGGCGTATTCGCACAGTGCTCGTGCCCATCATCGCGATACCCATTTCATTGATCGGCGCGATCTTCCTCATGCAGTTGCTCGGATTCACGATCAACTTGCTCACGCTTCTGGCCATCGTGCTCTCGGTCGGGATCGTCGTGGACGACGCTATTATCGTGGTGGAAAACATTGAGCGGCACCTCGAAGCAGGTATGGGCGGGATGGACGCTGCACTCACCGGCGTGCGCGAGTTGATCGGCCCCGTCATAGCGACTACACTGACGCTGGTCGCGGTGTATTTGCCCATCGGCTTTCAGGGAGGCCTGACTGGCTCGCTCTTCCGAGAGTTTGCACTCACCCTCTCCGGTGCCGTCATCGTATCGACCATTGTGGCGCTCACCCTGAGCCCGATGCTCTCGTCCGTCGTTTTAAAGAGCGGCGAGCACAAGGGTCTGGCCAAGATGATCAATCATGGCTTTTCCAAGTTACGCATCCGTTACGGCAAGATATTGCGCGTGGCGCTGAGCACACGCCCGGTGATCTACGCTTGCTGGATCCTGCTCACGCTTATGTGTGTGCCCATGTTTTTACTCTCGCCGAAAGAACTCGCTCCAGAAGAAGACCAAGGCGTTATCTTTGGAATCGTGGATGCCCCGGCCAATCTTGCGCTCGAAGAAACCTCACGCTACACTGAGAGCGTCAACGGCGCATTTTTCAGCTTCCCTGAAACCTCGTATACCTTCCAACTGACCTATCCTAATTTTGGATTCAGCGGTATGATTTTGAGCACTTGGAGTGAGCGCGAGCGCACGGCCCAGGAGATCAAGCCGCTTGTCCAGCAGGAGTTTGCCAAAATCAGCGGCATCAGCGTCTTCCCAGCGACGCCGGCGGCGCTCCCTGGGGGCAGCGACTTCCCACTTGAATTTGTGATCGCTTCAACGGCCGAGCCGGAGGAGATCCTGAAATACGTCAACCTGATCAAAACCAAGGCCATCGAAAGCGGGCGCTTCGCCTTTCCCCCGATCATCGACACGAAGATTGATCAGCCCCAATCCGAATTCATCATAGATCGTGACATGGTGAGCAGTCTTGGGCTCGACCAGCGTGATGTCGGTGCCGACCTCGGGGCCCTCGTCGGCGGGGGCTTCGTCAACCGCTTCAACATCGCGGGGCGCAGCTATAAAGTGATACCACAGATCGAACGGATCGGCCGCCTCAACCCCGATCAGTTGCAGGATATTTATGTAAAGGGCCCCGAGGGCACGCTCATCCAGTTGAGCACGGTCGCCACAATCGAAGACTCGGTCCAGCCACGCTCGCTGAACCGATTCCAGCAGTTCAACGCCGTCAAACTGAGCGGCGTTTTTATGGGTCCACTCGACCAAGGCCTGAAGCTCCTTGAAGAAGCGGCTGCCGAAGTATTGCCGGACGGCTACCGTGTCGACTACGTCGGCGAGTCGCGCCAACTGCGCACCGAGGGCAATAAATTTCTGCCCGCCTTCATGCTTGCGGTGGTGCTCATCTTTATGGTGCTGGCTGCCCAGTTTAATAGTTTTCGCGACCCCTTCATCATCCTACTTGGCTCGGTGCCATTGGCTATGTTCGGGGCGCTCATTTTTACTTTCTTGAAAATGATGAATCCCAACATGCCCTATTGGACAGATGGTTGGACAACGACGCTCAATATTTATTCTCAAGTCGGACTCGTCACCCTCGTCGGACTGGTGGCGAAGAATGGCATCCTGATTGTAGAGTTCGCCAATGAACTCCAGCAGCAAGGTCGCTCCAAGCTCGACGCGGTTCAGGAAGCCGCCGAAGTGCGCCTGCGTCCAGTCCTGATGACGACTGTCGCTACAGTGGCTGGGCACTTTCCCCTCACCTTAGTTACGGGCGCGGGAGCTGAAGCGCGTAATTCAATCGGACTCGTCCTCGTCGGAGGCATGTCGATCGGTACCATTTTCACCTTACTCTTCCTTCCCAGTATCTATATGCTAATCGCCAAGGACCGTCAGGCCTGCTCCCGCGATGCTGAAGCCACGAAGTGCAGTCAACTTACACAGCACGAAGCGTGAACCCAGTAGCGGCAACATGCTCTAGCCTTCCTTAATCAAGTAGGGTCAATCATCCTTAATTCAGGAGTTAGAAGAGCCCTTTAGCCTCCCTTAATCAATTATCGCTTACGGTTTACTGTTTGATTTCGCCATGTGGGCGATCAGCCGATCATTGAACTCTGCCGCAGAATCGTGGCCGATCTTCATGAGGGCCTGCGCCATCGCAGCGACTTCGGTCAATCGAGCCATATCACGACCGGGCCGCACGGGGATTTCCATAAGTGGCACCTTCAAGCCGAGGATCTCTAGGTGTTGTTCCTCTAAGCCGGTACGCTCTTCGTGCATACCAGGAGTCCAGTTAATGAAGTTAATTATTAGGTCGATACGTTTTTCAACTCGTACGGAGCGGACACCGAAAAGCTCGGCGACATTAATGATACCAAGCCCGCGACACTCCATATAACCACGGCTCAGATCGGAGGAGGTCCCGAGCAGCTCTCGCTCACTGACGCGTTTAATGTAAGTCAGGTCATCGGCAACCAGACTATGCCCCCGCTCGATCAATGCCAGCGCGCACTCACTCTTACCGACACCACTTTCCCCACAGATCAGTGTCCCAATTCCCTGGATGTCGAGCAAAGTGCCGTGCATGTGCGTGCGGGGCGCAAATTTGTCTTCGAGAAGAAGCGTCGCTTCTGTCGTGAAAGTCTTCGACTTGAGCGGAGAGCGTATAATCGGAGTCTTATACGTATCCGCGAGTTTGCAGAGCATCTTGGACGGGGCAAGATTCCGCGAAATAATCATGCAGGGAACTTTGCGCTTCAGAATTTCGGTCATAATGGCCAGTTGTTCGGCCTCAGGCTTTTCTCGGATAAAAGCCATCTCTCCGGCACCGAGTAACTGGATGCGCTTAGCGGCGAATGCCTTAAAGAAACCAACCATGGCTAGTGCGGGACGATTCAAACTCCGCTCGCGGATCATATTATCCAGACCCGACTCCCCCGCCACCAACTCCATCTCCAGAGGCTCTTTGAAGGACTCGTAGAAATCGCGAACCGCAACGGCTTCGACGAACTTTGTGTTGTTACGCTGTATCACGGCCATTGTTCGGTCCTCCCTTACATGTTGAAATCCTGGCCGAGGTAGAATTCCCGACTCTTCGGATCGTTGATCAAAAACTGGCTGCTACCTTCGCTCAGTATGGCCCCTTCGTGGAGGAGGTAGGCACGATCGACGATCGCGAGCGTCTCACGCACGTTGTGGTCTGTGATGAGCACTCCGATCCCCCGCTCTTTGAGCTGAACAATGATCTTCTGCACCTCACTCACACTGATCGGGTCCACCCCGCTAAAAGGCTCGTCCATGAGTAGGAAATTAGGCTTGGTCACGAGTGCCCGAGAGATTTCCAGGCGGCGGCGCTCACCACCGCTCAGAGTGTAGGCCTTCTGCGAAGCAAGGTGGGTCAAACCGAGTTCCTCCAAATGCTCCTCAATACAGGCCTCGCGCTGCGCCTTCCCGTAGGGCATAGTCTCGGCAATGGCACGGATGTTCTGCTCGACCGTCATTTTCCGGAAGATCGAAGCCTCCTGCGGTAGGTAGCCGATGCCGCAGCGGGCGCGTCGATACATGGGCAAGTCCGTCAAGTCATCCTCGTTGAGAAAGACGCGACCTTCGGTTGCGGGCACTAGGCCTACGACCATGTAGAAGGTTGTGGTCTTACCCGCGCCGTTGGGTCCGAGCAGCCCCACAATTTCGCCAGCATCGACGTGAACATCGACATGATTCACCACGCGACGCTTGCCGTATTCCTTAACGAGGCCGCGGGTTTCGATCCTTGGAGTGACTGCTGTATCAACCATATTATGTAGATAAAAAGCATTCGCGGGGTATACGGCAATGCAATCCTTTAGGCCTTATTTTTGGTTCATCGTCGATTAGTGTGTGAAAGAGCCTCATGAATAGGGATACCAACGTCATTCCATCTGTTCCGGGGAGGGACGGCCTCTGTGCCGTCCGCGGCATTTGGATCTGGCTCAGGCAACGCGGTCGACACGGACTTCGACAAGCTCAGCCGAGGAAGGTCGACCCTCCGAAATGGAAAGACTCACTTCTAGGTTATTAGCGGGAAGTCGCCAGATGGGATTAGCATCGTCTGGAGGGCATGGCTCCCGTCATGCCTTGGGCGAGTGGCACTAAGAATGATCCGCCCGATGGCACGTACTCGGCAGCGGTGGAACGCTGCCCTCCATTACGGAGGCACAACTTTTCCACGTCAGCTAGAGTTTTGTTCCCGGTAAATGACGATGAACCTATTTTTGCCGGGTGCCATTAAATCCACGGGGGGCGGGGGATACAAACCGCAACAGTTGCCGGAACGCGTCCCGCACCTAAAGGAGCGGACATACTATGCGGCTTTCCTGCTAAGCGGGGTGGCCGCCTGACCCCGTGTTTAAAATGGCACCATTTTGCCGAGTCGAGGCCGTGCGAACGCGATGAACGCACACGCTTGCTCAACGATCTGGCGTGTCATTTTAAGGCTAAAACCTACAATCGCAAAATTGACCCTGAGGTCTATCCAAGCTTTAAAAGCAACTAGCTTCATGATTCACCCACAATTGAACGCCTCTCTAGTTGGTTGAAAGACATCGAGGAGTAACTGAAACCAATCGAATTAATGCCATTCAGAAACCCACCGCTCTTCGAACGCCGTGGACTGATGCTCGACATCAGCCGAAATCGTGTACCGACGATGGAGACCTTGCGGCAGCTGGTCGACGCTCTCCACGCGCTACAATATAACGAACTACAGCTCTACACAGAGCATACTTTCGCCTATAC
>DLQD01000126.1 GCA_002480015.1 Opitutia bacterium UBA7441 | reverse complement strand
AGCTTCTCGCCGTTGATATGATACTGCTGATAATAACGTGAAGGATACTTAGGCCGCCGCTGCCCCGTCTCGGGGTCTTCGACCTCGGCCAAAATCGTATCGAAGGTGAAAATCACATCATCGGCCGTGAAGTCTCGGCCATCGCTCCAGCGCACGCCTTTGCGCAGATGGAAGGTGTACGACCTATTATCCTCCCCCACCTCCCAGGACTTGGCCAGCGCAGGCACGAACTGCTCCGTCCTCGGATCGAAATCGATGAGACCGGAAAGAATCCGCGTGAGAATCAGGCTCGTCGTCAGATTGTTCGGCACCTGCGGGTTGAAGGTCGTCGGTTGGGTCGTCTCGTTCAGCACGAAAATGCCCCCGTATTGACCCGGCTCGGACTCGGTAATCAAAACATCCTCGGGCAACGGAGCTTGTCCCCGCTCGATGCGGGGCGGTTGCCCACAACCGCTCAAAAAACCCAGCGCGACGGCAAGAAGCGCAAAAAAAGTTAGGCGGTTAGTGAGTGGGCGTCGCATGCGTGCCCCTACGAAACCCCGCGGGGGGCTTTGTTCAACGCTTTTTCGGTGAATTTCAACGACTTCAGATTTTTTTTGAAACTTCACATAGCTGTGAAACGATGTAGTTTAACGCACCTAAATCATGCCATACCCCGCCCCCACCCCAGAAAACTTTCCCCTCAAAGATGCCTGGCTGCCGCTCCCTATGGCTTTCTGGCAGATCGATACCGCGCAGCACCTGCTCCGCCGCATGGGGTTTTCCGCCACACCCGAGGCCGTAACCGCCGCACTGCGCAAATCGCCGAGGCACTCTGTGCAGGAAGCCTTTCAGCCGGGTGCGGTCCTGCCAAAGTCTGCTGCCTTGGCCGAATTTGAAGCTACGGTCCATGAGCGCTATCGAAGCTTGTATCAGAGCGATGCCGATTTTGAGGAAAAACGCCGAATCCGCCGGGAACTCCAAAAAGAAGACGGCGAACTTTTCCGTGAATATGCCATGGACTGGTTTTTCTACGCACGTGAACCGGAGTGCAGCGCCCGCGAAAAGTTCGTGCTCTTTCTGCAAGACATCTTCGTCGTGGAACGCTCCAAAGTGAAAGAAACCTACGCGCTCCACAACTTACAACAAACCCTCCGCGCAGGCACCACGCTGGACTACCCGGAACTGTGTAAGCAGGTCAGCAAGCAGCCCGCCATGGTGCGCTACCTCGACCTCGTTCAAAACACTGCTCGCAAGCCGAACGAGAATTTCGCCCGCGAACTCTTCGAACTTTTTACACTGGGCGAGGGCAACTACACCGAGGCCGACATCAAAGAAGCGTCCCGCGCCTTCACCGGCTACCGCATCAAAGACCGAACCGATTTTTTCTTCCAAAAGAATCTGCACGACAAAAAGCCGAAAACTGTCTTCGGGGAAGAGGGGAACTGGGATGGTGACGACGTCATCGACCTCGCCTTCAAGCAGCCCGCCGCCAAGACCTTTCTCATTCGGGAGCTGATCAAGTTTTACCTAACCGAGGAGGCCGTCCCCGAAGCCTATATCGAAGCCCTCGGCGAACAATGGGCGGATCACGGTTTCAGCTTGAGCTACCTCACCGAGACCTTTTTCCAGAGCCGCCTTTTCTTCCATCCTGCCTATCGGGGGAATCTGGTCAAAAGCCCGATCCATTTCTACCTCGGTCTCTGTCAGGATCTTCGGCTCGACGTCGCTCCATTCGACAGCCGCGTGCTCCGCAGCATGCAAGTGATGGGGCAGTCCTTCTACGATCCGCCCAATGTGCGCGGCTGGCTCTACGGCGAGCACTGGATCAATTCCACGACGATTAGTGGCCGCCGCCAAGTCGTCGACTTCCTCTTCACGCCCCTCAACGAAGAAAAGCTCAATGGCAACGAAAAACGCGATCTGGAACGGGCCCGAAAAGTAGGCCGGGGCAATTTTCTCGTCACTCAGGAACGCCTCCAGCAAGTGCTGGGCACCGCAGCCGATGATCTCGCACAACACTTCACGACCTACTTCATCACCGCGCCCTCCCGCGAGACCTACCGCGAAGCACTCAAAACTATACTCGGCGACACTCACTCCGATGGTGCCACCCAGCGCATCCGCAACGCCATGATCGCCCTCCTCCAATCCCCCGCCTATAATTTGTGCTAAACCGTAGCCACAAGCTTCCACCACCGACGAACCACTAACTGCCACCCGCCTGCCATGAATACCTTACCATTGACTCGCCGTGAATTCATTCGTCGCAGTGCCGGGGGCGGCCTCGGCTTCCTCGCCTTCAATAGTTTCGCGCCTTCCTTCCTTGCTCAAAGCGCGATGGCGCAAGCGCCCGGCCCCGAGCGCGACCGCAGCATCCTCGTCATCATTCAACTGGCGGGCGGCAATGATGGGCTCAATACCGTCGTGCCTCACACCGACGACCGCTACTACAATCTCCGCCCCAGCCTCGGCCTGCGCGAGGGCTTGCTGCGCCTCAACGACGACCTTGCCCTCCACCCCGCCTGCAAAGAACTCCACCGGCTTTACGATAACGGCAATCTTTCCATCATCCAGAACGTCGGCTACCCCAACCCGAACCGGAGCCACTTCCGCTCGACCGAGATCTGGGAGACGGCCAGCGACAGCGAGTCTTTCAAGCGCGAAGGCTGGCTCGGTAGCTATCTGGACAACGCCTGCGCGGGCAGCCCAGAGGAAGACAAGAATAATCAGGACCCCGCCGCTGTCCATGTGGGCGACATGATCCCGCAAAGCTTCCTCTCCGAGCAATCGCACTCCCTCTTCGGTATGAAACCGCGCGGCCGATTCGACCGAGGCAACGACCCCGCCGATCGCGCCTACGAAAAGTTACTCCAAGCCGATCATATCGAGGGCAACGCCACCTACCTCCAGCAGACCATGATGAATACCCTCGTCACCGAGCGCCGTGTCGAGCAAATCATCGCTAAATATAAGGCACAGGCCAACTACCCCGGCACCAGCCTCGCGCAATCGCTCAAACGTGTCGCCGCCCTCATCCATGCCAATATGGAGACCCGTGTCTACTACGTCTCACAAGGTGGCTACGACACCCACGCCAACCAACTGGTCAATCACGACCGCCTACTGGGCGAGCTTTCCGCCGCTATGGGCGCCTTCCAAAGCGACCTCGATGCCCACAAAAAGGACGACCAGGTGCTGACCATGACCTTCTCCGAATTCGGTCGCCGTCCGGCTGAAAACGGCAGCCACGGCACCGACCACGGCACTGCCGCTCCGCTCTTCGTCATGGGATCCAAAGTCAATGGAGGCCTCCTCGGCAATGCCCCTGACCTTGGCATCAGCGAGAAGGAAGACCTTAAATTCTCCACCGACTTCCGCGGCATCTATAGCAGCGTGCTCGACAAGTGGCTCGAAGCCGACTCCGCCCAAATCCTCGGCGAAAAGTTTGCGCACGTGCCCTTTGTTTAAGTAGCGCGATGCGCTCCCGGCCTGAGCCTGGTCGAAGACAGCGAGCGGCTCTCTGACCGGGAAGGCCTTACAGAATGCACATCCGCTGGAGCGTCACGCTACACGTGATTCAGTTCGTCCCGGACTTTCTCCGAGAGATACATCTTCATCAGCGACTGGTAAGGCACATCGCGTTTATTAGCGATGGTCTTCAACTGTTCGACCATACTTTCAGGCAGACGTATCGAGATCGATTTCAGGCTCGGCTTTAGTGCTGGAAAACTAGCCCTCTCGGCTTGGCTCCAGTCCAAATATTCTGTGCTGTCCGCCTGCTGCCAAAAGACTCTCTCCGATTCTTCGTTTTTAAACTTTGGTAGCTTCTTTTTACTAGGCTTTTTCATAAATTTCCCTCTCCTTTCGACTCATCGGTCTCGCCGATATTATTCTTATTTTATCGGCACGAACCGTAAAAACCAGCATGAGTTCACGCGACTGGTCAGTTCGCCCCAAGACAAACCAGCGACTCTCCAATTCGGAATGCTTTCGATCCTCATATAATAAAAGCGGCTCGTTAAAAAAAACCTGCTCCGCTTCTAAATGCGAGACACCGTGCTTTTCCCAGTTTTTGAGAAAATTGCCCTCATCCCAATCAAATCCAGTCAACCCATCAAACACACTGTATATTTCTCAAATATACAAATAATGTCAAGCCTTCTTATCGAAACGCAGCCGATGGATAAAGAACACCATCAACACGGTAAAGGCGAAATACCAGGCAAAGGACTGCAGTGATTCGACGAAGACCGAGTGCTCCGCGGCGGTGCCCACGATTTCGCCGCTCTGCTGGGCTTTGATCCAAACAATCAGACCGGAATACATAAGCGAGACAGCGCCATAGCTGAAGTTCGTGCTCAGCCCGCGAAAGCTCAGCACCGTCGCACGTTGCTCGGAGGGCGCGGCTTCGTTCAGGTAGCGGCTGACAAAGAACCCCGTCAGTTGGATCGAGGCATAGAGAAAGACCGCTGGAACGATGCCCCAGATCGGGATCGCGAAGCCGAGGCCGATCAGGCCTATTAAGACCGCGCTTGAAGTGAGTAGGAAGTTCTTCAGCGGCGTGCTTTTCTCAGCCAGAATCCGGGCGACCCGTGGCACGAAGAGCCCCATCAGCGCCATACCTGAGCCGATCAGGCCATAGCTGGCGATGGGGAGGTCGATCACATTCCAGTATTCGCTGGCCAGCGTGAGGAACTGCCGGACGACGCTGTCCAGGACCATCGCTGCGAGGATGATGCCGAAGGGCAAGGGTGTCGCCCAAATCCAACGCGCTGCTGCGCCGGTCTGCCGCCAGCTCTGACTCAACGTTTCCCCGACGCTGCGCTCTGTCCCGGAGGGGGTCTCCTTCATCCGGAGCGACATACAGAATACAACAACCGCCGACAAAAAGGTCAGTAGAATCGGCAGCTTAATCAACTGCGCCTGCTCCACTGCGAAGGAGGCCCCGAGGAATTGCAGCACCGCGTTGACCATGCGCGGGTCATAGACAGCCGCTCCGATCATCATGGCAAAGAAGAAAGCCAGCGAGGTATCGCGCTGCACGCGTTCGAGCACTTTACCCCATTGGTCTTCCAATCCGGCCGCCTTAAGTGAATCATAGGCCAAGGCCTCGTCCGCACCGCTCGCGGCCGCCTCAGCCGCACCACTCAGCACCCGATTTAGGGCGAAGAGCGCGAAGAGCCAGCCGCCGCCGATCGGCGCGACCAAGAGTAGAGCCATTTCGAAGAGCATACAGAGCCCCGCCACGACGAGCAGTCGGCGCCGCCCGATCGTGTCGGCCAGTGCGCCCGAAGGCACTTCCAATAGAACGATAGTCACCGCCCAAATGCCGTTCAAGATACCAAACTGCCCGAGCGTTAGGCCATAGTCCAGGAAAAGCAGCGCATAGACCGGGTAGTAAAACCGCGCAGAGAAAAACATCCGGAAAAGCGTAAAGCAGCGCACGTTGCGCCAGGCGGTTTGTTCGAGGTCTGTCGTCTTCGGCTGCATGTAGTGGAATAGAGTCAGAAAGTAGAAAACCGATATGGCAACCAACATTCGAGAATCAGCATTAAAGACAAGCGGCCACCTAAAACACGCAGCAATTCCATTCTTCACTCCCGCTTTCAGGTTTGCAAGGCCGACGGAAACCGGCAAAAGCTTTGGCTTCCATTTTAATTCAATCCGAAATCAATCATGCCTGAAGCCAAACCTGTCCAAAAAGTCGCCATTCTCACCGCCGGAGGCCTCGCGCCCTGCCTCTCCTCCGCTGTTGGGGGCTTGGTCGAACGCTACACCGAGCTCTATCCGGATATCGAGATCATTTGCTACCGAAGCGGCTACAAGGGCTTACTCCTAGGG
This sequence comes from Opitutia bacterium UBA7441, assembly GCA_002480015.1. Classification (GTDB taxonomy): domain Bacteria; phylum Verrucomicrobiota; class Verrucomicrobiia; order Opitutales; family Coraliomargaritaceae; genus Thalassobacterium. The sequence continues at coordinate 38 of DLQD01000126.1, read as the reverse complement.
GACAGCATTCCTGTGACCGAAGCGATCCGCGCCACCGC